>JAYTHU010000030.1:0-1809 GCA_043732305.1 Oligoflexia bacterium | reverse complement strand
AAAACGTCGGAATTTCAGGAGGCAGCGCGTGAAATCCCTTTGTTTGAAAATTGGCGGGCCGCTACTTCAGTTTGAAGTGCATTGTTCAGACCATCCCTAACGGTTTATAAGAAACTTATAACTATTGAGGTTGGGCATGAAACTAGTTTCAATTAAGATTTCAAATTATCGAAGTATTGAAGATATTACTATACCGATTGATCGATTATCAGATGAAACTTTCACTTACGGATTAATAGGCGTAAACGAGGCTGGAAAATCTAGCATTCTTAAAGCAATGGCGTTAAAAGATGGGCTTATCCCGCTATCGCCAAAAGATTTTAGAGACAGTAAAAAACCTATCTCAATTTCATTTGAATACCAAGTAATCCATGACGCGGAAAGGCACGCTTATCTTGATTGGATTGCAAAAGTACAGTTAGGTGTCCCCCAGTCAGTATCCGATTATTTGATAATCGTTTACGAATTTGATTATGACTCTAGAGCCAAAGCAACCAGTTTTCTGGCCAGACGTTCTGACGACGATTACATAGAGCTGCCATCGGATGGATGTCTGCCTAATGCTTTTCATAATTCTATCTTCTGGACTGCTGAGGATAAATATCTAATATCGCACCCGATAAATTTGGCAAGTTTTGCCGAAAATCCTGATGAGATTTCAGTGCCACTGAGGAACTGCTTCTCGCTTGCAGGCATCAAGAACATAAAAGAACGAATTAGTCAACTTGCAGATGATTCGACAGAAGTAGAGCACCTGCAGACAGAACTCGGAGAGAAAGTTACGGATCACATAAAAACTGTATGGCCAGGTCATCCGATAAAAATCACATTCCTTATTACAAACGGATTGATAAATTTCCACGTGAAAGACACGGATTCATCTGGAAAGGCGAAGACTGCTGACCAGCGGAGCGACGGCTTTAAGCAGTTTGTTTCGTTCTTGTTAACGATTTCTGCGCAAAACAAGAACGATCAACTTTCCAACTCGTTATTATTGCTTGACGAGCCAGAAACTCATTTGCATCCACAGGCCCAAGAATACTTATTGGCTGAAGTAAAAAAGATATCCAGAAATGAAAGAAATAACATTATTATTTTTGCCACACATTCAAACTTTATGATCGACAAGGAGGATTTAAGTCGAAATTTTAGAATAACTAAAGATCGAGAATCCACAAAACTGGAAAAATTTTCCAAAGTCGCGTCTAGCTACAGTGGCGTGAACTTCGAGGTTTTTGGAATTTCGAGTTCCGACTATCACAGCGAGCTTTATTCAAAGTTGCACTTGCGATACCAGCTAATTGATGAAAAAGACCAAGAGCGCTCAAAAATACAGCCTTTCGATGATGGATTTTTTCATAAATTGCATAGTCAGAAACAAAGTAAACCATCAAAGGGTAAGGCGAATCAGGTGACGCTTTCAACTTATATACGTAACTGTATTCATCATTCCGACAATGGCAACGCGTACACATCTGATGAACTCCTCGAATCAATCAAAAGCATGCGTAGCCTAGAATAAAGTTGCGCCAATGGGGTCAGTTCCGGGCACTTTTATAATTCGAAATCGAGGTCCAACTAACTCACGTTGTCCGCCATCGCTGACATCAATATAAGCATCAAATGATGCGATAATTCGTGTTCAATCCATTTTTTACCACCATGCGAACAACCATAGCCCTCGACGACGACCTGCTCGCCACTGCCGAGCGCTACACCGGCCTGAAAGAAAAGTCCGCGCTGGTCCGCGAAGCGCTGCGCGCCTTGATCGAGCGGGAAAGTGCTCGCCGTCTGGCGGCGCTGGGCGGC
>JAYTHU010000029.1:0-1814 GCA_043732305.1 Oligoflexia bacterium | reverse complement strand
GATGGCAGAGCCTTGCTCAAAATTCCCGGTGTTCCAAGAACCAGCTCCACTAAGACGAAAAAGCTCCGCCCCAATCGCGATTTTAACTCCCAAAAGCGACTTGGACCCGGCCAGAATCAGTCCGTAAGCCCAGCACTCAGCCCAAATCAGAGCCAACTATATGCTTTAAATTCCCTATGCATATAGCCTTCAACAATTAGAACAAGTGAATGTCGGCGGAAGCAATGGTTTGCGTGCCCATCGGTTTTTGATTCGGCCAATGCCAGAGGGCTTAAGTTCGTCTCGACGTGCCAAAGAGGGCTTACCTTTGATAGCGTGGTGGGCAGTCTCAGCCATAACAAACAAGTCTGCAGATATGGTTCCTTGGAGCTTTCCTAGGCGGATAGGACTCAGAAAGGATTTGGTTTAGTTCGAGTTAATGAGCTAGATCGGCTATATGAGCGCTCAAGTCTTTTTGTATCTTGGAATAGCAGTTGCAGATCTACATATTCATAACGAACCTGCGTAGAATCGATTTTACCAGGATTAGGGCGGAGTATATGTTTGCCCAGAGGATTTTAATGGGATCGGGTCATCTCAAAATTTGTCACTTTCGAAATAAATATAGACGCTATTTGTCCGCAATCAAAATATTGATTTTGGTTTTTTGCTTTTATGACCAGGTTAGTTATAGCCAAGATAAAATTTCACACCCACTGATGGAGGCACATCTTTTTGATGCGACCGATGACCGTTACCAACATTCGATGTTTGGACGCTCGCTTTTTGAGGTCACGACTAAATTTTCGCAAATGGATATTTTTACAGTCGTTGATTTGAAAGCCACGCAAATTGAGATGGCCGCAGCCATGCAAAGTAAAAATACGGTAGCACTTTATTTTGGCGGCCATGGAAGTCCAAAAGGCGTGCTGGTAGATGGCCAAGGGTATGGGGTGGCGTTCGACACCTTCATAAAATCTCCTTCATCTTCTGTTCGATTAGTTGAGTGCGCTGGATGCCACGGAGAAATATCTGAGAGAAATTATCCCGTCCCTGCAGGAGTCAAATTTCTTCATGGTAAGGGCTTAAGAGCTGGCTATGAGCTCCTCGAAGATTTCGATGCCTTTCCTAATTTAGTTGCAAAAGAACTTCAAAAGGAATCTGGAGGATCGATCGCCTCGGCGACCGTTACAGATCCTTACGGTCGTATTTATCCTAATGGCGATATTTACGTGATTGAGCATATGCCAGTCGCACAGACCGTTGCAAAATCTGTTGAGAATGATTCGCTAATAAATGAAAAACTTTACTGGGCTCTCATCACAAAAGCATCACTGGCAGGTTATCGCGTCCTGTTTTATCGAGGCGAAAAATACGAATCCGCTACGAAATATGCGAGTGCCCAGAAACGTGCTGCAGGCTTTCTGCTGAACGGACCAGCCATCGCACATAATCCAAGAGTTCCAGAGATCCACTTCAGGCCAGCATCTTCAGTGGATGTGCCTAAGAAAGTGCTGAGCCGTAAAGACTACAGTTCTATCGATGATTTTGAGGCAGCCATTATTTCTGCAGATCTGGATAACCGGGAGTCTAAGGAAAAAGGATTTACCAACTTAATTGACACATTTATGTCGGCTGTTGGCTCGAACAAGGATGGATCGACTAATCAATGTACAAAGCTTCTTGCGATGCCTTAGAAGCGAACTAAATCTCTCCAATATTAGCTGAGTAATTTCGGCCATGCCCCAGGGATAGTTGAAGTTTAAGAGTTGAGAGGTCCAAACATATCTGATTTCATAAGGTTACAAAGACTAATGAAACAGACACGAAAGGAC
>JAYTHU010000028.1:0-6318 GCA_043732305.1 Oligoflexia bacterium | reverse complement strand
CGCTTGGTTGCACAAAATGGTTTGCCATTCGAACGGTGGTTATTCCTCCTGCTATGCCGGGAATTCTCACGGGTCTCATTTTAGGTTTGGCAAGAGCGGCTGGAGAGACTGCTCCCATTCTTTTTGTTGGTGCTAGTTTCTTTGTTCCGCATTTGCCCAAATCTATCTTTGACCAATTCATGGCTCTTCCCTATCATCTATACGTGCTCTCCACTCAACATCATGATATCGAGCTGGCAAGGCCCATTGCCTATAGCACTGGCCTTGTGTTACTCATGCTGATTATGTTTGTGAGTGGGGGCGTGATCCTTGTCCGATCTCGGTTAAGGAAGAAATATCAGCAATGGTAGGACTGCCCGCCGGAGGGCTTCAAATAGAAGCGGAGAGAAAACAATTGACTGAAGAACGTCTGAGTGTGAATCACAGTGTGGGCCAAGTTCAAGACGCAATCGCTCTTGAAGCCAAAGCCGTTAGTTTTTACTATGGTCCCAAAAAAGCGCTCGATAATATCAATATCAAAATTCTTCCCAAAAAAGTGACTGCCCTCATTGGTCCATCAGGTTGTGGAAAATCTACTTTTCTTAGACTCTTTAATCGAATGAATGATCTTCTACCGAACACTCGCGTGGAAGGTGAAGTTTCCGTCATGGGAGAAAATATTTATCGGTCCCTCACAGATTTAGTGGCGCTTCGCAAACACGTGGGCATGGTTTTTCAAAGGAGTAATCCTTTTCCTAAATCGATTTTTGAAAATGTCGCTTATGGTCCTCGCGCTCATGGCATCAAAGCCAAAGATCAGATTGCATATATTGTTGAGCGTTCTTTAAAACAAGCTGCACTTTGGGAAGAAGTTAAAGATGTTCTTCATAAAAGTGCCTTGGCGCTTTCGGGCGGACAGCAGCAACGACTTTGTATTGCTCGCGCCCTTGCCGTTGAGCCAGATGTTTTGTTGATGGATGAACCGGCGAGTGCGCTTGATCCGATCGCCACTCAAAAGATAGAAGAGCTGATTGTGATGCTTAAAACCAATTACACTATTGTTATTGTGACCCATAATATGCAACAGGCGGCGCGTGTTTCAGATTTAACTGCATTTTTTTACATGGGACAGTTGATTGAATCGGGCGCAACGAGTAAGATCTTTACTAACCCCTCCAATCGGCGCACGGAGGACTATATTACCGGTAAGTTCGGTTGAAAAGGAGTCAATGAATGGCCCACCAAGAGAGAGCCCTCGATCACGATCTCATCAATGTAAAAAAACTTTTGAGTAACATGGGACAAAAAGTCCAATACATGCTCGAAAATTCCATGAAAGCTTTGCTTGAGCGTGACAGCAAGCTCGCGGAAGAAATCATCCAGTTTGACAAAGAAGTCGATCGTCTTGAATTGCAAATTGACCAAGCCGTTTATGAACTTATTGCTCTGAGACAACCCACCGCTGGTGATTTACGCTCGGTGCTTGCAGCAATTAAAATCAACAATGATCTTGAGCGTATGGCCGATTATTGCGAAGGAATTTGCAAGCAAGCGTTGCGTTTAAATAAAAGTTTGCCACTCAAAGAAACTGGTGAGTTCGCGAAACTTTCGAAATTGGTTTCACGCATGGTTGGCGACTGCATTGAATCGTTCACCTCTCTTGATATTGAACTCGCTAAGAAAATTATTTTGGCCGACGACGCTGTTGATGAACTTTGCAATGAACTTGTAAACAAGGTGCGCGCTGCTATGCGGGAAAACGCTGACGTGATCGAGCCTGGATCAGCCCTGCTTTTATTGACTTCAAAACTCGAACGCATTGCAGATCAAGCGACCAATATTTCCGAAGAAGTCGTCTTCACCGTGACTGGATCAAACATCCGTCACCGTTCCTACGTCTTTGCCGTCGGCGAGGATTAATTTCCGCAGTTTTGATACAGTAAGATGCTGGAGAGAAGTCCCAGCATAAAAATAATGAAGATTGATCGAGCCATGTTTTCATTTTGATTCAAAATAAAATTTTAGTTAAGTCCTGAATAGGTCTTAAGCCTTTAGATCAGGTCCTGAAATTCTTTCGGTGGTACGCATTCGACGCTGACGATATCCTCTTGTCCTACTGTTTCCTGCTCCCATTTAAATTCTAATTTTTGAGCATGAAGTAAAGGGTGGAGCAAATCGACACCAGACGTCAATTTGGTTTCTCCTCCATAAAGCTTATCTCCTAAAATCGGAAATCCAATGTGCGCGAGATGCACTCGAATTTGATGGCTTCGGCCCGTGAGGGGAGTGGCTTCAATTAAATTTTCACCAATTTGTTTGATCAACGTTTGAGATGGTTTGCCTTTTTTATCAACGACAGATTTGTTTTTCTTTGACGGCAATTTGAAAATAGGAGCGTCGATTATCTGATTTTTTATTTCATTATTGACTAGTGCTGCTGCTGAGATTGGTGCAAAACTTTCCGTTTTGTTTTTCACTATGGCCCAGTAAGTTTTTTTGACCTCGCCCTTTTCAAATTTCTGAGAAATCTTTTTATGCGATTCTTTGTCGAGTGCAAAAATCACGATTCCACTGGTGCCTTCATCTAGGCGATGAACGATAAATAAATCCGGCTCTTTTTTCTTAGAAGCGTCGCTGGATTGGGTGGCTTGTAGATTTTCCGCTCGAAGCTGCGCGCCTAAAATTTCTGAGAGCACAGGCTTTTTGAGATTTTCTGGAATGGGCTTGGCATCTGGGTGAACTCGTCCAGGAATAGTGAGCATTCCAGAAGGTTTAAATACCGCAACCAGCCCCGGCCATTTTTTAAGAATTTCAATTTTCATTCGCGGAATTTAGCACAGTTAGGAAAAATTTTTATCGCAATCGCGGGAGAGCCCCTGATCCTTTTTCGGATCCTGTGCTTCCCAGGCAGGCTTTGTGGATATGCGTATAGATATTTAGTTAGCCATAGAGTCTTGAAACTGGTGAGAGTCTCTGGAGCACTCTTGGCTTATACAGACCTATATAGCAATGGTGATACCAAATTGGAACCACTTGCAGACGAAAGTAGTGTATTTGGACCTTTAAAGTGGTGACATTTTGTCCCTGTGGAGCAGAATGGCGGTGTCATAAGTTCAAAACTGTCTAAAATTTTCGGGAATTTTGAGCGCCTTTTGAGCTAAATCGCAAAATCGATGGCAAATAAATCGACACTAAAAATTTCAGAAGTTTCAGTAAGTTACCAGCTTTAAATCCTATCAGTCTCAATATGTTTGACGAAAACAAACATGCGTCTCAGTGGCTAACAGATTTTGATTGATGGAAAAGCTTTGAGTTATCAATAGGTTGAATAATTTTAACCACTGGCACTTTCTCTGCTTTAGAGAGAGTCATGAAGAGACTCTACAAAAAGCTTTTAAATCTTGGACTCTACGCTGGCTTTTTAGTGCTCGTGATGTTCCAAGTGTACTGCGGGAATGTGGGTACACCCAGTGCTCAAACTGCGTGTGGATTTAAGCAAAATACTGACGGGCAGCGCATCAGTCTGAAATCTAATCTTCCACTAAAAATGTATTTCGACTCAAAGTTTCCTCTCGAGTATCGTGCGGCAGTTCAAACTGCGATCAACACATGGAACACTGCTACGGGTAAAACTTTGTTTGTGATCGAAGGCGAGATCACTGGAACAACTCCGCAACATGACAGTCTCAATGTTATTTATTGGCAGACCTCGTGGGATCAAACTTCAAGTGCGACCCAAGATGAACAAGCGAACACGATTTTTTATTGGTCTGATAATGAAATCATCGAGGCTGACATTGTGATTAACGGACAAAACTTTGCATACTCCACTGAAGCCGTGACACCAGCCAATACCGTGGATGTCCAATCGCTCGCCGAGCACGAGTTCGGCCACGCCATGGGCTTAGTGCATGTCACAGACCAAACTTCAGTGATGAATCCCGGACTCAACAACGCACAAGACCGCCGGAAACTTCAGCCCATCGACCTCTCAAACATCTCCTGCGAATACTAAAAGGTACGGCGTACCTTTTGGGGATTTGATTTTTAATTTTATTTCACTTGTCAGAAGCCTGTAATGGTCACTAAGCTCAAAAGTAAGACAGCATTGATTTTCCGCATGATTCAGTCCCCACTAGAGTCCCAATGTTTCCAAAGGCTTAGGAGGTCTATGATCAAAACTTTTATGGCATCGCGCTTGCTCTATAATGACTTGAACGTCCGTGAACAAATCGTATCGCGGATCAAGCACGTGATGGAGGAAGTCGACATGGCAATTTATGGTCGGAGCTCAGGATTAGGATTTGTTTACACCAACTTGGGTGATCTTTTTAAAAAAGTCCACGTGAGTGGCGCTACATCTAAAAATAGAATCACTGCCGTCGAAACTCGCCATCTTGAAAAGCGTGCAGGCCAAGATTCGATTGAACAGCTGAAATCAAATGTGACACGCCTGCAAGAAATGCAAAGTCGGTTAGAGTTCATGCTCACTGAACTTGAAGGTCTCGTCAAAAAATAATTTCACAACGCATTTTTAATTTTTCCAAAAAATCAATGTCTTGAAATTTAGACTTTGGGAACAATCACCGTCAGAACACCATTGTCATACTCTTTAATCACTGCGTCTTCTCTGACTTTTTGGGGTAGGGCGTAGGTCTCCTGAAAAGTTTGAACGTTGCTCGTGTTGATCATATGGCCATCTTTCTCAACTTTATCTGCGAAATCTCGGTTGCCAGACATTGTGAGTTTTCCTTGTTTGACCTTCACGTAAACGTTATCTTTTTCATGCTCGGGAACCTTTGCCTTAAAAACGTAGGCGCCGGCAGTCTCTCTGAAATGTGTTTTATTGTCTCTGATTTGATAAAAGGGATCGCTGCTCTTGTTCGAGTATTTGTCTGCTGCTTTTACAAATTTCAATTTCTGATTGGTCAGCTCACGACCCAAATCTACAGCTTGATCGGCAAAAGACCTTTGCGATGCCGTTTCATTGGCCTGAAATCTTCTTTCAAAAGCGATTTCGGAGCCTTCCATTCTTTGCTCATGTGCGTGTTCGAGGCCTTCCAAATCTTTCTGACCCAAATCGATTTGTTTTTCTCTTTGAAGATTATGGCGATCTGTTCGCTCCGTCATATCTTTTTTAAAACTCATATCCTCGTAAGCAATATTTGCTTTATGTCTATCATCTAAGTCTTTAACTACCTTTTGATTCTGCTGATTGAGAATTTCGAGATTCTTTTGATGGTTATCTCTCAGTTCTTGATGCGCTTTTTGATATTTTTCTCGTTCTTGCTGCAGAGAAACGTTTCCGTCTTTTTGCGTTTTTTGAATTCTTTGCTCGCCGGTTTGCCGTTCACGATCAAGCTCGTTGCTGTTGCCCGTTTTTAATTTGGCTTTTTCTGCAGTGTAGGAGTTCTCGAGCTGTTCGGTCTCCTGATGATGGGTCAATTTCTCTTTAGCGAGGGCAGACTGGTAGGAATTCTTTTCTGACTCGATTTGTTTCTGGTGATTTGCGCGAAGCTCTTCGTAAGATTTAGCTTCTTTGCTTTCGAGTTGCTCTTCACGCTGAACGTAACCCGATTTCATTTGCTCAAGTTTTTCAGAACCATTTTTATTGATGCCTTCTTCTTCTTTGCGGATTTGTCCTTGTGCCCGAAGCACACGATCGTCTGAGCGGGATTTTATAGATTCGATTTGTTTGTTGGTAGAATCGTCCACGTGATTTTTTTGTTCATTTAATTCATCGTGTTGCGATTGTGCCCAGGCATTTTGTTTTTTCTTGGCTTGCTCTAAATAGGCCTCTTGTGAGGTTTGCGATCGAGAAAGAGAATCTTTTTTCTGCTTGATTTGTGTGTCGATAATTTTTGATTGTTCATCGGTAGAATTATCGGCTTGTTTCATTTTTACAGAATTATCACGCTTGATGTGATTGACCGCGGCATCACCGCTGCGACGTTCTTTTTCCAAACGTTCGTCATTGGTTTCCTTTAAAGTAGACAATTCTTCGTCGTACTCATTCTTGAGTTCTTTGCGTTGCTTTTCAAATTGTTGATTCAGCGAAACAAGATCTTTATTTGCATCGCTTGCTGATGAAATTTCTGCCACTAATCTCTTCTCCGTGATGGGTCCGTGAGATAGGTAAAATACCTCTTTATTTTAGCACGGAAGCAGGAGCGCGGAAATCATTTTGCAAAGGTGGACTTTGGTGGGGCGGTTCCAGACAATAGGCTGTGAGCCAGTCGGTTCGGCCGCGACACATCCAGTGACTAATCAGCCGAGTTTGCTGAGTGTATGAGGATTTGTAATAGCTGTGATATTGGAGATCGTCGAGAGTGGTGATCA
>JAYTHU010000027.1:0-1821 GCA_043732305.1 Oligoflexia bacterium | reverse complement strand
AATGAACTTGTAGAGTTTGCGGCAAGTTGCATCGAATGCCATATGATTGGCCAACTCGGCACTGTCATTCGGATCCCAAAACGATAGAAGTGGTCCGGTTTCATCGTCGATGTATTTTAATATTAGAATATTCGTCGCCAGTTTTCGATATGCAGCGTCGCCGTCATTCAATCGCCGGATAATTTCATTCCCAAGCAGATCCAGGTTCGACATGTGATTCTTGATGGTCTTCTTTGCCAGGCCACTTTCGATCAAGAATTTTATAAACACAGCAAACGAATCAAGCATGCTCACGCCATTTTTTAGGTCTTCATCGCCTTCAGCCCATTTGCTGGGCCAATCATTGAAGTCTGAAAAATACTTTGTGAAGAGAGCGTTATCTTTGGCGGCTTTCTTTTTCTTCGACATAATCACAACTACCGTGCGTTCAACCAGAGAGTCATCAAGATGCAACTGAATGTGAAGACTATTTTGAATCTGAAGGAAAATCATCCACTTTTTGTCTACCGTGATGTCCGATTAAACGAGACGTCAAAAGAATCCCGCATCGAGGTCAAGGTCGAACCACGCAAGGGCAGCAAAGGCCTGTGCTCGGGCTGTGGCGACAAGTGTTCGGGTTATGATCGTTTGCCACAGAGAGAGTTCATTCACGTTCCTCTCTGGGGTCTTGCCGTTGTATTTTTGTATTGCATGCGAAGACTGGAATGCCCAAAGTGCGGCGTGACGGCCGAAACTGTTCCGTGGAGCACGGGCAAAAGTCCACTGACCATAAGCTACGCCTGGCATTTGAGCGAATGGGCAAAGCTAATCAGCATGGAAGAAGTTGCACGGCGGTTCAAATCGACTTGGCATTATGTGTTCTCGTCCGTCGCCATGGCGGTTACTTGGGGACGAGAGCGTACGGAACTGTCCAATATTACAGCGATTGGCGTCGATGAAATTCATTGGTCCAAAAAACATGGTTTCATGACATTGGTTTATCAAATAGACAGCCATTGCAAGCGTCTGATTTGGTGCGGTGAGAAGAGAACTGAAAAAACGATCACCGCCTTCTTCGATTGGTTTGGAGAAGAACGAAGTTTGGCATTGAAGTTTGTTTGCAGTGATATGTGGAAGCCCTACCTCAAGCTCATTGCCCAAAGAGCCAAGAATGCTCTCAATATCCTGGATCGGTTCCATATTGCGCAAAAGCTCGGTAAAGCTATCGACGAGGTCCGTGCGACTGAGACCAAGGCGTTGATCAAGAAGGGACTGGACGTTGTGTTGAAACACTCACGTTGGTGTCTGTTAAAAAATCCTGAAAACTTGACCGACAACCAAAAAATCAAACTCAAGGATTTGCTGGCCTGCAACTTAAAAACCATTCGTGCGTATCTTTTGAAGGAAGATTTCCAGAACTTCTGGGAATATACATCTGCGACATGGGCCGGCAAATTTTTAGATCAATGGTGCACCCAAGTTATGCGTTCAAAACTCGAACCGATGAAAAAAGTAGCCAAGACCATTCGTTCACACAAGACATTAATCTTGAATTGGTTTGAAGCAAAAAATGAGATTTCGCTGGGTGCTGTAGAGGGTCAAAACAACAAGGCAAAAGTGGTGATCAGAAAATCTTACGGATTTAGGACAGCAGAAGTGCTGCAAATCAGCCTCTACCACAAGCTTGGGAAGTTACCGGTTCCCAAACTCGCCCACGAATATTTTTGAGCAACCAAAAATTCTTTTCAAAAACGCGAAGCAAGTTCTCAGATGCGATTCCTTTTCCGGTATCAGAGACACTGACTTCGACTTCAGTAAACAGAGCCCAGCACGAGCGCGCGG
>JAYTHU010000026.1:0-6444 GCA_043732305.1 Oligoflexia bacterium | reverse complement strand
GAAGACGAGATCGACGAGGGCTACGTGCTCGAAGAAGAGGACGAAGAACTCGAAAAAGAAGAGGAAGAAGACGAGGGTCTCGGGCCACTCGGCGGCGGCGACGAGGACTACTAGGAACGCGAAGGCTCGGGTGCTCACCCGGGCCTTTCAAATAAACATCGTCAAATTATGGACAGAAAGAAATGTCTTTATCATTCACAAGGCGACGAGTTCAATTCATATAGTATTTTTCAACAAAAATACTGTCAGTATTTAATTGTGAATAATCAAGTATTTTGAATGCCATGATGGTGTCACAGGAGAGTAGTAGATTATCTAAGTGATGATGAGTGCAGTTCCATCTACAGGACTCGTCGAGGTTTCTGATCTCGATGAAATCAGTACAAATCAATTGTCTAAAGCGAACTTGCGTTCTTATAGGCTGAAAACCGAACAATGGAATGTCGATGCTCGGGGTTCCGCTTTGCGCTATAGTACGCATGGGGCACTAAGATACTTTGGAAAGTTCCCACCGCAAATTGGAAGCTATCTACTATCGCAATATTCTGACCATAACGCTTACGTTGTAGATCCCTTTTGTGGTAGCGGGACTCTGGCTGTTGACGCCATTCTCCAGGAGCGGACAATTTTCTGCTCCGATGTCAGCCCACTTTCAATTCTAATAACAAAAGCCAAAACATCTCACATCGATTATTCCCTTGCTTTGGAAGCACTAGACAAAGTTACGCAAAAAGTCAGGAAATTGAATATAGCTGATGACTTTCGGGATATACCGCAAAACGTTGTCCGGTGGTTTCTGCCTTCAACCTTATCTTCAATAATCAAAATAAAAATAGCGATCGGCCTATGCTGTAACGATGAAAAAATAAAAACTTTATTTCTCTGCTCATTGGCCGCAATCATCAGAACAGTGTCCCTTGGGACGAATCAGCAAGGCCGTCTTTTCAAGGATATTGAAAGTGCTGTACCCGATGCTCTTGAGCATTTTTTAAAAAAAACGAAGCTAAATATACGTCAAGCATCAAGTCTTCCACCTTTAGGAAATGTTTTCGTATCGCAGGCAACCGCCGGCGAAATTAAGTTTGCAAAAAAACCCGATCTTGCTGTACTCCACCCGCCTTATTTCAATTCCTATAAATACAGTACCGTCTATGTCCTTGAATTAGGAATTCTCGGAATCGACCGTTCTTCGATAAAAAATTTAGAAGTACGTGAAAGCTTTAAGATGGGTGCCAAAGCCAGGATCGATCACTATCTTGAAGACATGGTGAGGGTCCTTAAAAACGTCACGAGTCAAATGAAGCCTAATGGAAAAATTTCACTTATTATTGGCGACACGATTTTACTAGGAGAATATCAACCTGTATTGTCAAAGCTTCTCGAAGCAATTGCTCCGCAAGGCTTTGAAGTTGAAAAATTAGCGATACGCAGACCTAAGCACTCCGAAGCAACATGGGTTGCAAGTCAACGTCGAAGTCGTGATAGCCTTGGCAATACAATTTCCGATTATGTCGTGATACTATCGAGAAAATAGATATATCCAGTTGACAATAAATAATTGGTACATAGGCGCTACCAACGATGAGCGATGGGGCGTGCATAGATATTGGGGAAGAAAAAATGCTTCCGTATTAGCATCAATATTCGCAGAAATACTTGATAAACACGATGTCTTTCTTGATCCATTCTGTGGCTCGGGAGCAGCGCCGTACGCCGCCTTAAATATCTGTGATAAGGTCTTCGCATCAGATATTAATCCTTTAGCTTTATTAATAACCGAAGTAATCTGTGAGCAGCATGACGTATCGCTATGCCAATCGACCTTCTTAAGAAGTTTCCGTGCCGTTCGAGATTCCTTTGAAGGTAATGATCTTCGAGATCTCGATTCAATAAAGTATTTCGTTCTTTCTCGACCAGTAAATTGTTTATTCTGTAATCAAGAGGTGATCTTCGGCATTGGTCATGATGACATCACGTGTAGTTGTGGATTAACGATTAACAGAAAAGCACGTCGCGTGTCATCTAAAAATGAAAAACTTGTTGGAGCACAATTGCTCGGTGGGTCATTGGCAATACCTGGCGATAATCGATGGAAATGGGTTGAACGTATTTGGGAAAAAAGATTATCAATAACGCCAGAGCCACAATGTGACCAAGATGTTCTTTATAGTAAATTGGTCGACAACAAACGTGTGTTGACTAAAAGTACTGATAGCGTATCAGATTATTTTACGCAATTTAATTTAACCGTTCTTCGAAGATTTAAACAAGAAATTGACAAATCAGAGCCTTCACTTACAAGACACTGCCTGAATTTGCTCCTGAGCGCTGCAGCGCCACAAGCAAGTCGACTTATTCCGTTTCGGAATAATTTAACGACTGGTGGCCCTGCATGGTCAGTCCCGGGCTATTGGATTCCCCCGATTCGAATAGAAGCCGATCCATTTGATGTTCTGATACGCCGGATGAAGCGGCTTGAATCGTCTCTTAACGCCTTAAATCAGCACGCAAGCTCGAAAAAATCCACAGTGCTTCTTAAGCAAACACCAGCACAAAATTACAAGCGCATCGATTTTGGAAATTGTCGTCCTAGTGTAGTATTTCTCGATCCGCCTTTTGGGCAAGATGTTCCCTATTTGGAATTTTCAGCGCTCTATAACGCCTTTATTGGTAAAAAGGCAAGTTTAAAAGATGAAGTAGTAGTGTCGAATCGAGAGCAAGATGTGTGTACTGAAACGCAATTTCGG
The DNA here is from genome assembly GCA_043732305.1 of Oligoflexia bacterium. Taxonomy (GTDB): domain Bacteria; phylum Bdellovibrionota; class Bdellovibrionia; order JABDDW01; family JABDDW01; genus JAYTHU01. The sequence continues at coordinate 3,697 of JAYTHU010000026.1, read as the reverse complement.
GAGAGGCTTTTTGCAGCTCTAAGTGCAGTAATCACAGCCGCTGAGGAATCGGTCCTCCTCATTTTAGCTTTTAACACAAAAACAATCGAACCTTGGATTAACATTATTGGTGCTTTGCACGAGCTTGGCTTCGGCTGTTCATTTGTATCATTCGCGCATCCCGCGATGCGTTCCTCAAAAGCACAATTTTCACCAAGCAACAGCGTTTACGGTGAATTCTACGTTGGTTTTCGTCGCATGAGTAGGATACCAGCACCAATCTCCGTTCTTCAAGCCGCTCTCATGGATTTGAATAAGTATCGTTTTGGCCCTCACCCTAATTACCGGTTGGTCAATATAGGCGTTCTGCATGCGCTTCGAAATAATTTTGGCATTGAGGATTGGTGCAAAATTCCCAGCTTACTTAAGGATTGTCAACAGGAGTCACAATCTAGTCAACAGGGTATTACTGATGACGCGAGATTCACAAATTATCTCCGTTCGCTATACTCTGAGCTTGATTCGAAAAATATCGATCATGTAAAGAAAATAATGAATCTTGATAAGGGAACTGCTTTTGTAGAGCCATCTGAGATCGAACAATTTGTTAAGCATGAAAATTGGTTAAGACTATGGTAAGATCTTCGTAAAAAGATGAAGTTGCTTCTCGCCATACTCTTGAAGCTTTAGAATCTTACCGTCATCAACTGTGATGCACAGATACGGGAGTGCCCTGTACTTACTTTCCGTAGAACATTTAATTAGAAATCGATTTGCATCATCATCCGCTCGTTCTGCAGTAGAACCGAATAAGAAGCCAGTTACTACACTATAATTTGCGCGAACGATCCATTTTTGGTTTCCAGTAAATCTTGAAAAAAGTCTTTTAAATGTGTTACTCAATAAATACGTCTTATTTATTGTATTAGCGTCTAATTTAAGTCGAGTGTCCTTCGCTTCTAGAATGTAAATAGCGCGCAGGGTGTCGCATACGATAATTACATCGGGTCTCGACTCCTCTTTTCTGAAAGTATGGATTTCATATTCACCTTCTGAAACTGGGCCACGAACACGCTTCCATGGCCCAGCGGTAGGATTCGTATAGGCGATGTATCGCGTTTTGTTGTTCTGGCAAGCCAGCTCAAATGTCCATCGGACTATTTCTTCTGATAACTTTGTTTTCTTACCAGACACTGTAATCAAAGAAGTCGCTTCCCAGTTTTAGCATCCAATGTCACGCCACCGTGAAAAACTAAATACTCAACAAGCTCGGTATAGATTAATGCTGATTTCGGCGTTGTCATGAGCATATCTGCATATTGAGTATGGGCTTGATGTGGAAAGTAAATAATAAAATGCCGAGATTTTTTGTTGCTCATGTCACGTGCAAAAATAGGTCCGTAAGTCGCAATTTGACCGGTGTACGGATCGGAAAATATCCTTCGGGGTTTTACGGAATTAATAATAAATAGAAAATAAGGCTTATCAAAGTCAACTTGGTGTCTTACTAACTTGAATTCACGTTGAAGCAAATCTAGAAGTACTTGCGTACTGTCACCAAGAAAGAGATTTTTACTTACTACTGAAACACAATATCCCGTCTTAGTTTTTGGAAAATTGTCTAGCGAGAGCCAGAGGCGAGCCGACTTATTCTCGATGTCGTTTCCGAAAAGCTGTTGTTGTTTTTTGATAGACGGAATTATGGATTTCGCATTAACAGGTTTTATGCTTTCGCCTTTTCCGACATAGTAAGCAGAAGTACCTAATAATTGTTTCACGAATGCAACCATGAAGGGATCTTCTTTAATATAAACTGTTATCGGTGCCTGTGTTGGCTTTAGGTCTGAGAAGGTTGGCCATATGCAAAGGTCAGATAGCTGAGTCTGTGCCGTTCGTATTTCTGCATCATTTGACAGCGGATCAGCGCAAGTGAAAAGGTTATCCTTCGTCCGGCTGTTCGTCAAAACCGCTTCACCTGGTAAAAAACTGATTTGATTCGGGTATTGTGAGATTACGAAATCTTGCATGGATTTGTATTGCGCGGAAACGCTTTCGTGATGCGCCTTTGCTGTCCCATTTGCAAACCAAGTGTTAATAGCAAATTCCAATTCGCTCTCCAAAATATCCAAGCCGTTCCCTACGGAGTATGTGCCCGGCTGTTTAGCATTACCGTAATGGATAACGAGCGATTGTGTAGCATGCTGGCTTGTAAGCTTTATTGATAGTAAGGTTGGCCAGATCGAATCTCTTCGATTGCCACCATCCAGATGAACGCCGAATTCTGCAAGCAAGTAGATAAATGGTATCTTCAACATCGCCGCGGTAAAAAGTCTTTCGCATCGCTGTAGCGCCTGATTTCCGGTTGGCGTGGCTGCAGTCTCTTCTACTGCAAACAGAATTTGATTTGATTTAGGATCGTATATTATAAAATCAGGTTTTCCACTCTTGATTAGATCAGCAATCACCGTTGGGAGGGGTGTCCAGGTTTTGTAAGATCCGAAGACGACAATTTCAAGGCTTATTTCAGCTGAAATTGAAAAAGTGACAGCTGGAAGAAATCCGTATAAATACTTCTGCGATTGTTTAGAGAAACGTTTTGCTAGTCTTTGGACAGCCCAATCGCCTTCATGAAAGCTGTCCGCATAGATCTCAAGCTTATGTAGAACAGGCGAAGGACTTTCAGACATAGTGACTTATTGGCTCATTAGTTTTCGGTTTCCTCGTGCGGGTGGACCAATTAATGACGCTTTTTTTTTTCGAAGCGTTGTTACTTAAAAGAGTGTGGTTTCTTCGGAAACAGCCAAAGTCGATGCAGGAGGGAGATGTTCTTTTATTTTATGCAGCGTCGCTTGGTTTTTATGCTGAGGCGTTACTTGCAAACATTGAAGTCGCATCATATGGAGATCGCCTAGCGCTCCAAGAGTTAGTAATCTTTCGTTTTAAAATGCGCCTTCTTCTAGACGAAGTCGTGTTTTATTAAAGGATTGTTGCCTTACGAGTACTCGCTACGTCACTCGAGCTTGTTTCAAATATGAAGTATATAGGGGCTTCAGTTCGTTTGACACCTCGGGCAATAAATGAGCAAGATGTTTTAAAGATCCGGCTTGCCACGCTGTGTGTGAAATGATGTGTGTTACGCTACGAGTGTTCTATATAGGGATGCCGAACGAGTTTTGTTTGTATGATCTGAGGGGCGGTCTTTTCTCAAACCCTTCACCTATCAGTTCCATACGTCAGTCCTACGTCTTATTGATTTTCCAGAATAGATAAAGTGTAAGATAACGCCGCGATTGGCAGTCCAATCGTAGCATCTAATAGTTGTAAATTCGCTGTCGCTGACGAAGAAAAGTTGTCGGATGATTTCGCTCAGCGACAATGTACTGGGTTCAAATGCTGCGGCCATTTTGTATACGATCGTGCATTAAATCGCTCGGCCAGCATTCATTCCCGACGAGCGATCGGAGCGACCACAGTTTTCTGGAGATAACGGACTGTGCGCTTATTGCGCGGCCGAACCTGGAGATCTAAGTCGCGCGGTAATAATCCCGAAATCGTATTTCCCGATCGCAATTTCTTTGCTAACGGGTCCAGTCCCAACTTCCTATTTCACGTGGGGTAAGCCCCGTTACGCGGCCAGCAATTTCTGTGGAGATTGGATAGCTTCGTAGGTCGCGAGAAACTTTTGAGGGGTCATGTAGTTGAGGGCGCTATGGGCGTG
>JAYTHU010000025.1:0-43951 GCA_043732305.1 Oligoflexia bacterium | reverse complement strand
ATCAAGTTGCGTAAGAAAGAAACCGCCACTCAACCAATTCCAACTAAACGTGGGGCAAGGTCCTTTGCAACGGTATCTGGTTTTTAATAAACAATGGAGAGTCTATGACAAAAATTATCGCGGGTTTGGGTTTGTTTTTTATTTCTATGGGTGCTTTTGCATTCGTGGACACGCATTCCTATGGGCATATTTTTCTATGTGACATGGAAGTTCATATCGTGAGAAACGCTAACCCGGCGGATTCCGTCTTAAGCATTATGGAGAACTTTAAGTCACAGGGTGCCATCGTAAAGGCTTGTTCTCTAGGGAATAAAGTCGTCGTTGTAGCGAAAGGTGTCCCGAACCCTGGAGGTACACACACAGAAGCTGTTATTTTAAATTAGTTTTTCGATCTACGTTGAGGTGGAATTTGCAATTCAAAGTAGATCCATGTATTGTTCCCACAAAATTAGAAGCGGCATCTCAAAAATTTTGAGCTTATATGGAGAGTAAATGAAGAGTTTTATATCTATTCTGCTTTTAGTGGCGACTGGCGCCGCTAAGGCTGCACATCTGAATGGTGTTTATTCCGTGGTTAGCGGCGACAAGGGTTGTGGTAGTAAAGTTGTTGTCGGCGCTTCATATAATCGCCTTAGTACACCTGGCATGGGTTATGTTAATCAAGATCTGTTTAGCTTAGAAAATCAAAGTATTGGGGTTCTGATCAACGCCACAGAAGTGACTTCAAAAGAAGATCTTGAAGAAAAAGAAATCTATATAAATAAGACTGACTATGGCTACTTTACAGGTACTAAATTTGTAGTTCCGGCTAGACCGCTTGAAAAGACTCCAGATTCTTACACAGCTTTTGGTCCTTCCATAACAAACTGGTTAATTTCAGGAACGGTCATTGATTCTAAAGACGAATTATTAATGGAGCGAACTGAAGGTGGGTTGTTTCATACGAAAAATATGAATCAAAGTGATTCTCTCGATATTAAAGCTAAATCGGATAATACTTTTATGCTGACGCGAAAACAAAAGAACGCTAGATCAAATGATGTTTATCAATTTCAATGCGTAATCGAAAGCCAGCGTTAAGATCGCTGTATCGAGCTGGGTAGCAAACACTAATCAAGGAGCCGTAAATCAGCTCCGATTGAGGCCGCAAAAATGGGTCTCTTGGCCAATCTTTATGCAAGATACCTCAAACCGGCAAAGGCTCCTCTTTTACCGAAAATCTAGTCATCACCTCTACTACTGGCCGGGAACTGTTGTGTGGATCTCCTCTTTGCTATTTTGGCACTAGACTTGCTTTATTGTAAGGTTCTGAAGGGAAGTGGATGAATGCGAAATCTCCTGAAACATACCGGCTTTTTGGTTTTATCTTTTGTCATAGTTATAATGAATGCCTCAGGCCAGGCATTTGCAGGCCTTGAGGTGCCGGAACAATTCAAAAGCACTAATGCGGCGGTAATATTGGGTTTAGATAAAGATCCGATACTTGCAAAAGAAAATAGCGTACTAACAAAAAAAATGGTGAAAGAAGTTGCTCAAAAATTATTTAGAAAATTTCATCCTGATCTATACATGGACTTTCCGAAGTATTCTGGCCTTGATCGAGAACGCGCTAACGAAATCACTCGAAAAGTTATCTCTGCTAGGCTGACTTTAGAAAACTGGCTCGAGAGTCATCCAGATTTTAATCCTTACCATCAAAACATGGAAGAGGGCCCATCGCCATATCAGGGGACTAAAAAAGAGAACTACAGTTGGGCAGACGTCTTTGGCGAGCGAGAAACTCGAGCGACTTATCAAAGAGGTAGTTCGACGAGAGATATTGTAACCGAAGAACATTTCGGGGGCACTTCGATGCGAGGAACCTTATTTGAATTTCTTCAGGACTATCCTGGTTTTAATCAGGCCTTTATCCCTTTGAATGTCAAGTCCACCGATATAAATGATAATATGGATGCGTTGATGATTATTGATCCTGAGATATTTCCGATGATCGAGATCAAATATATTTCTAAATATCGAGATAGCCAAGCACCTCAGCTAGTAGAATCTGTTTTCGCAAAATATGTACGCGGTCACCACGTAAATGGCACGGGAAGTCTTACGGATGGAATTGTCCTTCCCAGCGGAAATTATCTTATGGATCCGCTCAAAACCGGTCGCCCTCCGCGAATTCTTACAGCCAAACCTATGGACTCGTTCGGAAAGAAATTGATGATTGACCCCATTGTGGCTAACTTTTTTCTGGAAATAAAGCCCACCGGATATTCGTCTAACCGAAGTTACACCGTGGTAAAAAACGATCAGAAAAGCATTCTTCCACGTTCCAATGTGGAAGTTGAGCTTCCTGTCCCACGCTTACCTGGCTGGAAAAATATAGATATACCCAACAACGAAGGTGTCATTCTTTTGGGATATGAACCTCCCAAAAACGTGAATAATGTAGTGACTGCTGACTTCATAAAGGAAAGAAAGCTAAAATTTGCAGTGTCCTCGGGTAAACTCGATACGGATAGTCTTGAATTACTGAATCACGCACTTAACGTCATCGTAGCGGCCGCGCCCGCTAAATTCTCTGCTGAGGCAAGCTCGAAAGGTCCCTTCGATTTCATAATTGAAGTCACTGATTCTGTCGCGGCAAAAAAAGATATTGTCACCCATCGTGCTCAAGGAGCAATTCTTAATTCGACTGCAGATGCCTACACGATGGTCCTAGCAGATCATCCAAAAGGCCCTTTTGTTGTGCGTCTGCTTTGGGATAAAATCGCATTTGAAACAGACAAAGGAAAATGGGTCGAACGCCCGGATGCTTTTGTTCGTATGCTAGCTGCGCTTGGACATGAAATCTATGGCAACGTGCGCAGCTTCAGCGAAAGAAGTAAAATATTGTTGAGTCCTCAGCACCGTTATTCAGATAAATTTGTGGAAAGTGATCAAATCAAATTTGAGCTTGCCGCTTTCAGAGCCGGAACTGAAACTTTAGACCGACTAATAAATCAAGCAAAGTCTGATCCTCAGTTTCCTGAAAAAACACTTAAAGATCTTCGAGCCGCCCTAAAACGTGAACACGAATCACTAGCTTCTTGGAGGAAAGCGGCACTCGAGAGCGGTTCGGCTGGCAGTTGCCGGCAGCTGCTCGGGAAAGAACTTGGCACTTTACTAAATAAATATTGATGCATTTGAAAAAGTAAGGAAAAACGGCATTTGTTTGTGCCATTGCGAGCTAGTATTGGACGCTTGCTATTTCCGAATGAAGGCAAAAGTAATGTTATGAGTCCTCGGCGAAGAGTCTCGAGCAATTGGTAAATTTTTACATTAAGTCTGATATGGTTTGCTGAGATGATTTTAATTTTACGTTGCAGAATTCAACATTTCTAGTTTCAATTGATGTTTCTCTCCGAAGTTACCTAGGATAAATGAATAATTGCGGTTATACTTTTTGAGTTTGATTTAGTGAAATTAATCACCGATGTAAAACATTTGTAAATAACCATTTAATAACGAGGCGTCAAATCATGAGTTTACCCAATTCAACTTCCACGGAAAAAAAATCGATCATGAAAAATATTATTTTGGCAGATTACCTTGTGATGGCCGCGGCCGGAATATCTTTTTTGTTTTCAATTTACCTTTGGTTTTGCTCAAATAAAGAACAAGGTCTTTTTGTAGGTTTATGGGTGCCATCAATCATCTCTCTCGGCGTCTATTTTCGTGTCGTTCTGGGGAGTATGAAATCATGAGTGATAAATACATATTTTTTGTAGGCTTTGGAGTTTTCTGTTTGATGTTAGGTTACATCTTCATTTTTCTTACCGCTATTAGGACTATGATCAAGCGTGACGAGATCGCCATAACAGAGCAGGCCAATAGCGGAACTCATGAATCTTGACTTAGGTTCATAGCTCAACACTTAGTTAATTTGAAACGTGCGAGAGGACGCGGGGCAAGTTTATTCAGTGCCAGGGAGTTGACGGACGCAAAGAAGGGACTCCGTGAAATCTATTTTGAGATATTCACAGTTTTCAATAAGTACCAATTCAACGCAACTGCATACAAAGAAGGAACCGAAGGAGTTCTGCTTTCAGGAATGCTTGCGCAATTAAATTTGCGTTGCTGACATTCTTCACGAAACCACAAGGTACGCGACACTATATTCTGCAGGGATCTGTCTGGTTTATACTTTGATTGCTCTTGGTCCCTTTCACTGCTAATTTTATCCGAATATGACATCTAATCTCAAGTACCGTGCAGATATTGACGGCCTGAGAGCCGTCGCCGTTCTGGGCGTTGTGCTCTACCATTTTTTCCCAGCACTTGCGCCGGGCGGGTTCATCGGCGTGGACATCTTTTTTGTTATCTCCGGCTTTTTGATTACGGGTATTATTCAAGATGCCGTCACTGCTGGTCGATGGAACTTGGCAGAATTTTATTCTCGGCGCATTCGGCGGATACTGCCCAGCTTGCTTCTGATGTTTTTGGTTGGAGCCGTGGCCGCTCATTTTATTTTATTCAATAGCGAAGCCGCAAATTACGCGGACAGTGTTTTTTACGGAGCTTTGTTTTGGTCGAATGTTTTTCTGCGACATCATAGCGGGTACTTTGATTTTACAAGCGAGCTTCAACCCAATTTGCATTTGTGGTCACTTGCTGTTGAAGAGCAATTTTATATTTTCTGGCCAATCATACTGAGCAGTTTTTTATTGCCTGCAAAAAAGAAAATCGTTGTGATTCTTTGCGTGCTTTCGCTTTTATATAGCGTGTTCTTTCTGCATCGTGCGCCGGCACACGTGTTTTTCTACATCACCTCTAGATTGTGGGAACTTGGTTTGGGCGGGATGCTAGTGCTGTTTAAAGACAGGCTCGATATCAAATCTCCGAAGGCGTGTTCGATCGTTTCCTTCGCCGGCTTGGGTTTGATCTTAGTCACGATGGCTTTTGTGGATAAAACTCAGCCCTACCCTGGATGGCGCGCCATTTTGCCCACTTTGGGGGCAGCGCTTTTAATTTTGGCTGGACCGCGTGCTCTACTCAATAAAATAATTTTATCCTTAAGGCCCCTCGTGTTTGTGGGGTTGATCAGCTACCCACTTTATCTTTGGCATTGGCCGACACTTTATTTTTTGCGAATGGCGGAATCACTTCATCCAGATTTAAGTTTAAAAATCGTTGCTCTCGGTTTAGCTTTTGCGCTCGCGATCTTTTCTTACTATGTTCTTGAACGTCCCATTCGATTCAAAACTAAAAGTTGGGGTTTGGTCACCTGGGTACTTATTGTCACCAACTTTGCTTTTGCCGGCTGGGCAAAATGGAGTGGGCTTCCGGCTCATCCCAATCCAGATTCTCAAATTTTCGCTCATTGGCATGGGGTCGATGAAAAAATTCAAGAGACTTGCCCTTTGACCGGCGAAATTGCAAAGCAGGCCACGTGGTGTTTCACGGACAAGCGCTTCTCACCAAATTCAGTGGTCATTGGGGATAGTCATGCCGGGGCGTTATTTGCAGGCCTCGTTCGTGAAGGATCTGCTTTGAAATCATGGACACTTATTGGGCGCGCCAATTGTCCGCCGTTACTAGACGTCGATAACTCCGATCCGGTCTGTGAAGGCTTCACGCAAAAAGTGATGGAAACATTAGATAAAAATCCACAACTTCATACAGTTTTAATTGCTATCGCCTCAAGAGAGTTGAATCGACCGAGTGCGACTCTCTTGAACGGGGAGCGGGATATCACCACACTTTCTGAAACCATCGTGAGAGAGGGATTAACTAAATTTATTAAAGCGGTAAGTGCAAAGCACCGTCATATAGCTTTTTTGATAGACGAGCCCGCCATCACCGAATTCCCACAGTTTTGCATTTCTCGCCCGTTTACTTTCATGGGACAAGCAAATGACGAATGTCACGTGGCCCGCGCCAAATATTTTGAAGTCACCAAGAGCTACCGGCAATTAGTGAGGGATTTGAAACTAGCAATTCCTGAGATGACGATCATCGATCCCATAAATCTATTTTGTAGTTCAAAGGATTGCTCGGTGATGCATGGAGCATTGTCCAATTATAGCTACACTGATCATATGTCGGACAATGTGAGCCAAGATGTGGCTAAACTGATCAATCAAGAAATTGCAAATTCCTGGAAAAGAGAGTAGACGTTTCTCAACAGGGGAAAAAAATGATAAAAAATGTAATAGGAGTTTTGGGGATTTTTTTAATTCATTCTTATACTCACGCTGATTTGCCAAATCTCAAAAAACAAACACCACTCATTAGTTGCAATAAGCCTCTTGAAAAATTACTCATTGAAATTCCAAAAGTTCATCTTCATGTGCATTTGGAAGGCAACGTCCGTTACTCGACAATTCTAGATTTAGCTCGAGAGAATGGAATTGACTTGGGACCGCACGCTTTTAGGCAGGCCGTCATTCGTAAGCCTGAAGGTAATAATCGCGTCGAAGGTCTAAGTCGATTTTTGGATCGATTTTCAGTGGTTCAGAAAGTTTTGTCTTCTTATGATGCCATCAAACGAGTCACGTTAGAAAACATCGAAGATGCTCACGCGCAGGGAGTGAAAATTTTAGAACTGCGCTTTGCTCCCGCCTTCATGTCAATTGCACACCCGAAACTTTCCCATAACCAGATTTTTAGAGCCGTCGTGGATGGAGCTGTTGAAGGTTCACGGAAATATCCTGACATGAAAGTAGGCTTGATTTCTATTTTGGTTCGCTTGCATGCAAGCGCGGGCGATGCCCGAATATTTTCAGACCTCAATAAAAAAGCGAGCATTGACCTTTTTAATTTCGTTAGTGAAAAATCTCCGGGGTCTGAAAAAATAGTGGGGTTTGATTTAGCAGGCGCAGAAGAAGGCACAACGCTTTCTGAATATGATCTCTACGTCGATCTTGCAAGACAATCCGGTCTGAGATTGACCGTGCATTCAGGCGAAGACTCTTCCGCTGCCTACATTTATGAAACCATTTTAAGGTGGTATCCCGAAAGAATTGGTCACGGTATTCAAGCTGCGGGGGATAAAGACCTTCAGGCTTTGATTAAAGAGCGAGGCATCCACCTAGAGCTTGCGCCGACCTCTAATTGGCTATCCCGAGCCGTGCCAAATTTAGAGAGTCATCCTATTCGGGAATTTTATGACAATGGAATTTCTATTTCACTCAATACAGATGACGGACATCTGCAAAATATTGATCTCATTCACGAGTATGTTCTGAGTTATGCACGTTATGGTTTTGGTTTGGAAGAACTTAGAAAAATAAACGAGGATGCCGCAAAGGCATCATTTATTCCTCAATAGATTTTTAAATTTGCTAAATTCTCTAGTGTTCCCAGGCAGCGTGGAAAAGCTGCGACTGTTTTTAATAAGGATCTGATTTGATTTTTAGTTTGCAGAAGCGCTTCATAGCCTTCGTCTTTTGACACGTAATTTGTATCTGCAATCGCAAAGAGATCACGCTTCCAGAGGTTATCCACCGACCTTAATGCTTTGTATTCGCCACTCGCTAGAAAATGGTTCTCACGCAAGTGAATGACAAGGCTTTCAGTCAACCAACTCAATCTGCGTGCTAAGGCTGAAGCTGATTCCCCAAGCTCTTTTAAATCGCTCGCACTTTTGGCGTATAAAATCTCACGCGAGTCTAAGGGCACCGTATTTACTTTCATTGACGGTATGGATTTTGAAAGTAGCGCCTCACCCTTGATAGTCATCATGATTTCTTTGATTAGCAATTTTGAATAAATTGTTGGAGTTACGGACTTGTCCTTGAAAATCGGGACAGGCACTCCAGATTTTTTAGCTATTGCTTCCAGTTCGCGGATGGAAATGGAGGGGGTGCTCAGCCTTTGGACCCAACGATGTGGCAGAATAAACTTGTGCCAGCTTTGTGGAGTTAGTCTTTCTGTTAAATTTGTTTTAAGAATGACCACATCACGGTTTTCATCAATCGCTTGAACGTCAATGGCTTGATACCAGTCCACGAGGAGTTCCTCTTTTTGCATCGTCAGAAATTCACGGTAGCGGGGAGCTCCGCGCAGAATTCCACCGTATTGCCGGTACCCTTTTATTTGTGCTTTAAGAACCGGGATTCCGAACCAAATTCCTGCTGCGATAGCGTCAAACGCATGGCTCCAGATAATGGGTAATAGGTAGATGATGAGATCCGGATGGCGCGCGCCAATAAAGTACAGGGACTTCTCTAAACCCTCGGAGAGCGAAAATACGATTGCAAACCGCGGTCCCTGGATTTTAGTTGTTTGAGCCACCAGTTTAGCGAAGGCGACGATATTGAGACGCGGCAACACTTCGTCTTTAACAAATTTGGTAGTTTTTTCTTTAAATGAGGAAGCGTTAACCAAATTCGCTTTCATAAGGATTTGCGAATGCACCGAGTTTAAAAGTCTCAGTTCGAGATCTTTAATGGATAAAGGAGGGGTAGGCGCTCCATAAATTTGTTTTTGTGCGGCCGCCATCTCCATTAAGAAGTGGAGTGCTTCATATTCGTCAGTTTCTGCTAAGAGTGGTTTATTTACCGGAGCGTTTTGACCCGCCGCAGAAAAGGTAACATATAAAGTTACTAAAATAATTGATACGAAAAACGTGCGCATTGGGTCATACTAAAAATGATGGCCAGGGATGTCAATCGTGAATCTTAACTAGGCAAAAAGTTCAGATCTACCGTTGACGGAAATTATTTGCTTGCCACTTAATAAAAAAAGTTTAACGCGTTGAAGGGGTTGTGTGGGTGATGGAACTCCTTAAAGGCAGTAATGTCCTGGTGATTAGTGAAAATTTTGAGCTGAGAACTGCGCTGGCTAAAAAAATAAGCCAGTTGAGATATGGAACTTTTGAGTCATCGTCGCTCGAAGAGTCTAAAAAGTATATCGAAAATAATAAAATAAAATCTATTTTTATAGATGCCTCTTTGCTGAGGAGAAAAGAGCTTTTTATCGTAAAAAATGCTCGGCCTGATCTCAATTTTATTGTTTTTGACAGGGGTCCGTCACTTGTCGAGTCCAAGGATGAGCATTATCAGTTCTGCAAGCTGGAATTTATTAGCGATTCAAAGAAAAACTCTCAGTGTATGATCACTCAGGCTTTGCGGGTTCATAAACAACCACTTAAGAAAGAATTGGAAAAGATGGGGTTTAGTTCCAAACAGGTTCAGGTGTTAGAGCTTGTGGCTCATGGAAAAACCAATAAAACAATTGGTATTGCGGTGAAACTCTCTGAACAAGGTGTGAAGTACCACATCGGTGTCTTGTTAAAAAGTTTCAGTGTAATCAACCGCCGAGAACTTCAAGTCAGGCTTCAAGAAATTTAACATGACGATCCTACTTGCACTCATCTCTCATATTGTATAAAAAGAAGTTACAAAAAGGACGGTACCCATGATTAAAAAGAAAAAACGAAACAAAAAGAATGAAAACTATCATTCCGAGCTTGCCCAGATGCTAGGAATTTACATCCGAGAGAATCGCCTGAGCCAAAAGAAATCCCAATTTGATATTGTCAAAAAATTAGGATTTTCTGTTCAATTTTACGGGCGTATCGAAAATGGTACCGTGATGGCACCACGACCTGCTTTGAGCAGGATCGTCTCAGAACTTTCTTTGGATTTTAGCCGAATTTTAAAAATTTACCGAGTCGCTGCAATCAGTGAAGCGGAAAGTTTGTTTAAGCAAACCAAAGGTAGCAAAAGTTCTAAGATCAGTTAGGAATTTAAATAAATCCTCTTAGAGAATGTCTCATTCGATTCGTCAAAGACACCGGGCTTCCGTTGACCAAACTGGCGGAAGTGATCGGTTGTACTCGGTCTGAAATCCTAAAGTTTTGGTCACTTCCCAGCGAGACCTTAGAATATCATAAACTCGAATTTTTGGCCCATCACTTTGGAACAAGCGTCACTTCCATTATCGATGGAACCTACAATAAGTCTGAAGTAAGACTTTGCCTTTTTGGCGCAGGTCACTCACTGCCTGAAAAGTACATGAGAGATGCTTTTAGCCGGGTCAGAAGCTCTGCTCACATTATTGAATATTTAGTGTGTCGATACGGAAGAGCTTATGCTGACGGCATTTTAAGATCTCTTCGGGTTAATCCCTGCTATTTCGAAAACCTGAACAACGAAATCAGTTTGACGTTTTCCACAGATCTTCTTGCCACTTTGAAGGAAAGAGGAATGGGGGACGCTGAGCTTCAGCGCTTACCTATTTTTTTGCCTCTCACCATAGGTGAAACCTCTATTGGGTATGCTTTCGCACAGGCAAAAACCTTTGAACATTCATTTGAAGTGATGTGCCAAAATACATTTCGGTTCGACATGAATTTTGATTATCACTACACATTTGGTAACACGGGAATGGAAATTTCGACTGAGCCGAAAGATCATGTATATGAGCTCATGGAAAAAGATGGATTCTTAAAGGACACGTCAGTTTCCGGCTGGCTGGAATTATTCAAATATCGACAAACTTTATTTGGCTGCATCCCTATATTGAGCGAATTGCAGCCTCTGCAAGTACGCGAAAAAATGCAGCTGAAAACCAAGAATTCCCGTTGCTGGAAATACACTATTGATTATCCGTCAGTAATTAAACCGCTTTTAAAATCGACAATTCAAAATGCTCGTCTTCAAATTGCTGGTAATGGCTGCCAGTATCAGTGGCTAAAAACTGAGTCTGGGGAAAAAACTTAGCTCAAGGCATTGCATACTAAAACCTTTCCACATCAATTTAAGGATGTTGGAAATTTACGATCAATAACTAGAAAATCCAAAAATCCCTGCGCAAAATTATGAATATTGATTAATGAATTTAATTTTGTCTTCCACGGAACTTACTTGGAGTTTTTCTCGCTCTTGATACTGGGTCAGTGGAGGCGAAACATGAATTGAAGGGTTGATAAAACTCGAGAGCTTTATCGCAAGTCTTCTGAATAAGTTCTTCACACGAATTGCATTGTGATTGATCCCCGAATTCTACCGTCGGATATTTTGTTCTAAATAATTCTTCATCAATCCGGCATTGAAAATCAGGGCTCATACGTAAAAATAGACTGTTTTTTCCAGAGTCTGAATTCGTCACAAGATGTTTCGTGATTAAAATTTATTTTTCTTTGAAAATAGGAAACTATATTGAATGGCAGAAACCAAGCTCAGAATCATGCTGCCCGCGAGCAACCACTGACCCATGCTCAAAAGATTTACTCCAAATAAATAACGATTCAACATCAGCGCAGGGATGGCGAACATTTGCATTCCCGTTTTCCATTTACCCGAAGAACCTGCCGGAATCACGAGAGCTTGGCTCGCCGCTGCCGCTCGCAAACCAGAAATAAAAATGTCCCGCGACAAGAGCAGTAAAACTAAAATTGGATGAACTCTTCCTAGCGGAATCATCATGATAAGTGCTGCCATGACTAACAATTTGTCAGCTACGGGATCCATCAGTTGTCCAAGAATAGATTCCACTTTATAAAGTCTGGCGAAGTAGCCATCGAGAAGATCACTTACACTAGCTACAATAAAAAACATTGCTCCCCAGAAATTTAACCTAGGGTCACCGTTGAGAAGGCAGCACACCACAAGTGGGACAAACGCAATGCGAATAAGAGTGATAGTGTTTGGAAGTTGTTTCTTCCAACTCGGAAGTTTTTGTGCTTTCATAACTTCAGATTATGGTGAGAACAGTTTTATTTCTAGTTCTATTTGCTCTCGTTTTTTTATCACGTTCCCGTGAAGCGCTCGCCAATGCACCGTTTTGGCGAAGCAAGCCCGCTGTTTTCAAACGTATCATTGAGGATCGCGAGATTATTGTTTCAGCAAAGTCTGAGGACGCTGGGGGGAAACAACATCGTCTCGTTTACACCAGTGCAGGCCGCATTGACGCGTCTCTCAATTTTACTTTTGAAAAATCGCAAGAATTTTCAAATTATGGTGATTTTCTCCCTTACATTTCTGAATCTCGATTCGACAAATGTAAAAATCAACTTTGGGCAAAAGCAAGTTTTCTAGGTTTTTCTGCTGAAACAACTGTGGAATTCAAAACGCCAATTTCCCAAGATGACAAGACAAAACGGATTGAGTTTGCTGTGATTGGTGGCTTTCTTAAGGGATCAAAAGGTGCAATTATCGAGGAATCTATTGAGGGTGATTCTGAATCCACTCTGGCCTCTGTGGAGGGGGATTACCTCGGGAAAGCACCGTTGCCAGCTTTCCTTATGGAGTGGGGTTTTGAGGTCGCGGCCCAAAAAATGGAGTTTTCTATGCGGAAACACATTGAAGAAGCTTGGCAAGCACAGTAAGTTGCAAGCCGATACCAAATACAAGGAGTTCCGATAATGGATAGAAATCTTGCATTAGAGTTTGTTCGAATCACTGAAGCTGCAGCATTGGCTTCTGCTAAATTTATGGGTCGTGGCGATGAAAAGCGTGCCGATCAAGCAGCCGTCGATGCCATGCGAAGAGCTTTTGACTCTGTTCGCATAGATGGAACTGTTGTTATTGGTGAGGGCGAGCGCGATGAAGCTCCGATGCTCTACATCGGAGAAAAAGTTGGTAGAGTGGCTCAAGACTGCCCAAAAGTAGACATTGCATTAGATCCTCTCGAAGGAACAACTATCACTGCCCGCGGTGGTGAAAATGCGATCAGTGTGATTGCTGTTGCCGAAAGCGGTAACTTTTTGCATGCCCCTGACACGTACATGGAAAAAATTGCTGTCGGACCAAAAGCTGTTGGCAAAGTAGATATTAGAGCACCGGCCATTGATAATATTCGCGCGGTCGCAAAAGCTTTGGGTAAAGATATTGAAGAAGTGACCGTTTGTATTTTGGATCGTCCTCGTCATGAAAAATTAATTTTTGAAGTTCGTCAAAGCGGAGCACGCATCAAACTTATTTCTGATGGTGATGTGTCTGCGGCCATTGCAACTTGCCGAGGAGAGGCGGGGGTTGACTTGCTTCTTGGAAGTGGCGGAGCACCGGAGGGTGTTATTTCTGCTGCCGCATTGAGATGTCTCGACGGTGACTTTCAAGGACAACTTATTTTTCGAAAAGACGATGAAAAAAGACGCGCAGAAAAAATGGGTATCACTCAGTTCGATCGCGTTTACGGAATCACTGATCTTGCAAAAGGTGACGTTATGTTTTGCGCAACCGGCGTGACCGACGGTAACCTTCTTAAGGGCGTGAGATTCGATCAAGATCATCGCGCGACCACACATAGTTTAGTGATGCGATCAAAAACTGCGACCATTCGCGAAGTTTTTGCTCAACATCGATTAGATAGAAAACCTCTCTAAGGATTTAGTGACGTGATCTGTTTTAAATGCGGAAAAGACAATACCGTGATTGGCGGAATTGTGGGGCGCGGAGATTCATGCCTCTCTTGCTATACGAGCTTGAAAGTTTGCAAAAACTGCGAATTTTATGATCCTAAAGCATATAATGAGTGCCGTGAATCCAGCGCGGACCGCGTGGTTGATAAAGAAAAAGCAAATTTCTGTGAAATCTTTATTCCTACCTCTCGAGGAGCGTCTGGCCAAGTGGATGCTAAACCAAAACTTGACCCCGTAGCCGCTGCTGAAGCATTATTTAAGAAGAAGTAACAATACGGAGGATTGCAAATGGGTAAAGCAAGTATCAGTGGCGTGTTCAACGCGCCCATCAAAACAGTTTATCAGGTCATTTCTGATTACAGTAAATATCCAGAATTTCTACCCGAAGTAAAACGCGTCAGCGTTATCGACGCTTCTAATCCAGAAAAAAAACTTATCGAAATGGAATTGCAAGTCATCAAGAGTTTTCGCTATCAAATTTGGATTATGGCGAAGCCTCCATATGAACTCACTTGGAAATTTCACACCGGGGAAATTTTTAAAGACAACGCTGGAAGTTGGAATCTAAAAGACATGGGTGACGGAAAAACTCACGTTGATTACGAGATAGAAGCTAAATTTGGTATGCTGGTTCCTAAGATGATCGAAAAAACAATGATTGAAGTCAATCTTCCTTCCATGCTCAAGGCTTATCAGAAGCGTGCAGAAGGCTTAGTATGACCGAGAAAAAATCTCACGACGACGCAGCTCATGACGAAGAAATAAAGCCCGGCCTTCCTCTCTCCGGAATCCCACTGATTGACGCCGCTAAAAAATTGTTCTCCGTTGGAGTAAGTGCAGCATTCATGACAGAAGAAAGTATTCGCGGCGCACTTGCGGATTTAAAACTTCCCAAAGATGTTTTGCAGTTTATTTTGACCAGTGCCAACAAAGGCAAAGAAGAATTAGTCCAACGTGTGGGGAAAGAAATTGGAACTTTGATCAATCACATTGATCTAGTGAAGGAATTTAGTCGGTTCGCGGAAACTCATAAATTTAAAATCACTGCTGAGATCGACATCATTTCCAAGAAAAAGTCCGACTACGAACCTCACTCTTAGTTTTCGATTTATAGTATAAAAATTATTTTAGATTAAAGAGCACGCTATACATAGCGTTCAAAAGGTCGGGATCAAAACGGCCCGCAAGTTTTTCTTTCATCATCGTGAGCGCATCTTGCGGCGTCATCGGTGTATTGTAAGAACGCTTGGTAGTAAGTGCATCATAAGTGTCAGTCAATGCCACAATTCGCGCCAAGGGATGAATGTCTTGAGATTTAAGGCCTTGAGGATAGCCGTTTCCAATATGATTTTCGTGATGTTCAAAGCAGCAAGCTTTGATCGCATCACTCACGTTAGGAAAATCATTTAAAATCTGTAGACCGTAAAGCGGGTGACGTTTCATTTGTGCCCATTCAGCTTCATCTAAACCACCTTTTTTACAGATGATTTCGACTGGAACTTTTCGCTTTCCGATATCGTGATAGAGAGAGCCCTGACCCATATCCATGAGCTCATCTTTTTTTGTGATTCCAGCTTTCATGGCCAGTCCCAAAGAGTAAATGCAAACATCGAGTGAATGATTGTAAGTGTAGAAATCATGAGAGCTTAAACCAATCAAATGCGCGACGGCTGTGGGTTCGGAGTCCATCAAATTGAGAAAATTCGCGATGAGTCCTTTTGATTCGTCAAGAGCTTTATCGATTTGCGGAGATTCAAAAAGTTCTTCAACGATAGAAAAAGAGTGTTCTTTTAGAATCAAAGCTTTTTCATCAGCGCGGAGACCTGAGTCATCGACTCGCTCTTTGATATATTTTTTATAAGTTTCGCGCTCTTCTTCTCGAATATAAAAAACATCGGCGCGGCGCGATTTGAAGTTATCTAATTTAGCCCCCTCAAAAGCATTTCCGGCTCTCATGTAATGAACGAATTTTTGATTCAGAAGAACAAAAATATCGAATGTGATGGGCCGTTGAGGGTGCATGGAAGCAAGTCGGATCTTGAAATATTTGATGCCTTCGTCCTGAAATGTCATTACATTATTATGAATGATTGAATTTGATACTTCCATACAATTTCTTAAGGGCGTTGGTCCAAAAATAGCTGCCCTCTTGTCTAGGAAAGACATTCACAAAGTCGGCGATGTTCTCACGTGGTTTCCTCGATCTTACGAAGATCTCAAAGCAGTTAAGAATATTACAGATCTTCGTCCAGGAGAAACTACGTCGTTCATGGCTCAGATTGGCGCGATCCGCGAAATTCCAATGGGCAGATCAACTCGGCGCATTTACGAAGTCGTTTTCAAAGATGACACTGGACGTATATCGGGGAAATGGTTTCGAGTTCCGTTTCGAAATTATTTCCAATCTTTCAAGCCTGGTGAATGGGTTCGAGTGACGGGGGAAGTGAAGCATTACCGAAACATATTGGAGATTCACCATCCTGATATGCAGAAGCGTGAAATCGAAGCCGGCTTGACCGAAGCCGATAAAGGTTTGCTGCCTATTTACTCCGAAACTGAAGGCTTGAACCAAAAGATGATTCATAAAATTGTGAAAGCCTCTTTTGAAAATGTGGGCGAGCAGATTCAAGAAACTTTACCTGAGTGGTTGTTGAAAAAAATAGATTTGCCACATTTAAAACTGGCTTTAGAAAAAGTTCATTTTCCTGGAGATGACAACATTGCGGTATGGCAGGGGTTTAAATCACCATTTCAGAAACGTTTGATTTTTGAAGAATTTTTTTGGTTAGAATTACTTTTGGCACAAACTCGAGCGGGCGTGATTCGAGAAAAAGCTCCGCCAATGAAAGCCATGACTTCCTTTTCTGCTAAAATGAGAAAGTCTCTGAGCTTCTCTTTGACCGACGATCAAGAAAACGTCATTGCCGAAATCACGCAAGATCTTTTAAACCCTCATCCTATGCATCGTTTGGTGCAGGGGGATGTTGGTTGCGGAAAAACCGTGGTTGCTTTTTTATCGGCAGCCATGATTATCGAAAATGGTTTTCAGGTAGCCCTGATGGCGCCTACAGAAATTTTAGCAGAACAGCATTACTTAAAAGCGCGAGAAATTTTTGAGCCTCTGGGAATATCCGTTGGACTTTTAGTGGGTGGTCAAAAAGAAAAAGATTCTCGTGAAGTGAAGCGGAAAATCGCTTCCGGCGAGTTTCAATTTATAGTTGGCACTCATGCGCTCATTCAAGAAGATGTTGAATTTTTACGTTTGGGTCTAACAGTAATAGACGAGCAGCATCGCTTTGGAGTTCAGCAACGGGCTTTGCTGAAGAAAAAAGGTTTGAGTCCACATTTTTTAGTCATGACCGCGACTCCAATTCCACGCACTTTAGCTATGACGGTCTACGGCGATCTTGATGTATCAATTATTCGCATGCTGCCAAAAGGGCGTTTGCCAATTGTGACTCGGATCACGCAAGAGTCTAAACGTCAGGTTGTTTATGGTTTTATTCGCGATCAGCTTGCTCTCAAAAAACAAGCGTATGTGATTTATCCGTTGGTTGAGGAGACAGAAAAGATGGATCTCAAAAATGCAACTGATCAAGCGAAGATTTTAGAGCAAGAATTTGCACCTTACAAAGTAGGCCTGCTCCATGGGCGAATGAAAGCTATCGAAAAAGATGAGTTGATGAAACAGTTTAAAGCTGGAGCGGTGCAAGTGTTGGTCTCAACAACTGTTGTTGAGGTCGGTGTTGACGTTCCGCAAGCCACGATTATTATGATTGAGCATGCGGAGAGATTTGGTTTATCGCAACTTCATCAGTTGCGTGGGCGCGTGGGTCGAAGTTCGGATAAAAGTTATTGTATTTTGATGACAGGCTACGCACAAAGCGACGAGGCAAAGGCTCGTCTTGCAATTATGGCTGAAACCAATGACGGTTTTAAAATTGCCGAAAAAGATTTGGAGCTTCGTGGAGCCGGGGAATTTCTTGGGACTCGTCAATCTGGTTTACCCGGTTTCCGCCTTGCCAATTTAGTTCGCGATATTGATATTTTGATTGAAGCTCGCGCGGCGGCGTTTGATATTTTTAAAAACGATCCTCGTTTAACTTCGCCGGATAATAAAATTTTGCGTGATGCCGTGGTGGACGGGAAGAAGAGTTCGTTGCTGTTTGCGAAAATTGGATAAATCTTTTTTGGTAGTTTTTAACGCATCTACCTAGATAAAGAAGGAGAGGTTTGTAACAACTCAAGATGGATCGAAACACACCACCTAATTCCTGTGAGTCGTGGTGGCGTGAATGAAATAAACAACCTAATGACATCGTGTTTTGGGGCACCACCGAATGATTCACTATCAGCATTGAGACTGTCTTTGTCGATAATCTTACAAGATCTGACATAAATAATTTATAAAACCTGCCAAAACTACATTGACACCTTGCTCTCGTACTTGATCTGATCTTCAGAAGGGTAAACGGGGGTTCACATGAAATTATTCATAGTTTTATTTGCATTGGTGTATTTTGTTTCTGGCGTGCTGCGAGCAGACGAGGTGCGTTTTAAAAACGAAACCATCGACGCTGTCCAAGCCATGCAAGCAATTGGTTTTGATCAAAGCGCAAATGCCAATTCGCCTTCTAATTTAAATAGGTTTAGTGCTTTCAATGCGCGAATTTATTATGTGATTCAGTTTGCTGGTCCCATTTTGGAAGAGTGGAAAACTCAATTGCAAAACTCAGGTGTGGAACTCGATAGTTTTGTCCCCGACAACGCATTCATCGTCAAGATCGCCACCGCACAGGCTTGGGACGCCGTCAACCGAGCGCCTTTTGTCAAAGCACTCTTCCCTTACAAGACCTCACTTAGACTCAGTCGAAGACTTAAGACTCCTTCCGTGTTTAGAAGAGGCGAAAATCAAAAAGTTGTTTTGAAACTCATGAACTCCGCACAGCCAGAAGGAATTAAACAGCTCTTGCAGAGTTTGGGCGCGAACATCACTGATGGTTTGTCTGAGAGAACTGTAACTGTAGAAGTTTCAGTAAACAAAATTGCAGATGTCGCCGATGTCGAAGGCGTCGAATGGGTCGAGCCAGCACCCGTGTTTCATACAATGGAATATAAATTCAATGGCGTCGGTGATTGGCTAAAGACGAACGCCACCGTCCCGGACCAGAATTACAAAGACCTCACCGGCTATGAATCTGGCACCAAGCTTATGAATTTTGATGCGGCTTGGAATCGCGGTTACCACGGCGAAGGCGAAACAGTCGCACTCGGAGATACAGGACTCGATCACGGATCTACCACTAATATTCTCGCGGACTTTCAAGGTCAAGTGACCAAGGGTTACGCCAAAGGTTTTCTTTCTCACTCGTGGAATGATTCCGAAGGACATGGCACGCACACTGCCGGCTCGGTTGCAAGTTTAGGAACAAACTCCGGTGGACTGATAAGGGGCGGTGCTTATGGCGCCAGACTGATAGAAGAAAGTCTAAGCATGCCTTTCGGTATTGTTGCGATGGTCGGATTGAATCTACAAGATTTGTTTGTGAGCGTTCATCAAAAAGATGGCGTAAATATTCATTCCGATAGTTGGGGATCAAATAGCGCGGGGGTCTACGATTCGGCCGCCGCTCTTGTTGACGACATCATGTGGAAGAACCCCGATTTACTCCTCGTTTTTGCTGCAGGAAATTCGGGCGTGGATGCGGATGGTGATGGACATATTGATCCGGGTTCAGTCGATAGTCCTGCCACTGCAAAAAATTGCCTGACTGTCGGGGCTAGCAAAAATCTCATTCTCACTGGTGGAATGCAAAAACATATGCGAGATGCAAAGAGTGGAAGCTGGGCTGCTGAGCCACTCGCTTCGAGCACGCTTTCTGATAATCCTAATGGAATGGCTCCCTTCAGCAGCATTGGACCGACGCAAGATGGTCGCCTCAAGCCAGACATTGTGGCTCCTGGAACAAATATTGTTTCAACGAGATCCCAAGATCCCAAAGCAACTCCTCTCTGGGCGCCTTACAACAAATATTATGCTTATGCTGGTGGTACATCTATGTCCACACCGCTCACTGCTGGCGCAGCTGCTATCACCCACCAGTACGCTAAAAAGATACTCGGAAAAAATCCTTCTGCCGCAATGGTGAAAGCAATTTTAATTCACAATGCGCATGATCTTTATCCCGGACAATTTGGAACGGGAGTTGGACAAGAGTTGGGATCCACTCGTCCAAATATGAATGAAGGTTATGGCCGCGTCGATATGGATGCCGTCACTGGGGCGCACTTTCTGATTGCCGATGAAAGAGTGGGGCTCAAAACTGGCCAAGGAGCGAAATATTCTCAGGGCCTTGAAAACATTCCCGCAGGCACTAAGATTCGCGTGACGATGGCCTACACCGATGCACCCGGCACGGCGAGTGCCGCTCAAGCTTTGGTGAATGATCTCGATTTGTTTGTCACTGACGCTCAAGGAAAAATCTATTACCCCAATCACTTGAGCGGACCGGATCACAAAAACAATGTGGAAATGGTGGAGTTCGATGCTTCAATTTCTGGAGCTTACACCGTGTATGTTAAGGCTACAAATGTGCCGCAGCCTTCAACTTCGGGCGGGCAGCCCTTTGCTATTGTTTGGAACACACTATAAATAGTTCATCTTTGCACTATAGTATGATGCGTTAAACACTCCGTGAGCGATTACGGGGTGTTTTATTATGCTAGACATTCATCCTGCGGCTTCAATTGACCCCTATGCCCAATAGTGGTATAAATTGGATGGCTCATAAATCTAGCAATGACGCAAAGACTCTATCGAGCAGATGTGAGGACATTAATGGCATTTAAAGTTGGAGACAACGCAGTATATCCCGGACATGGTGTGGGAGTTGTCAAAGCCATTGAGACTAAGGAAATTTTCGGAAAGAAACAGACTTTCTACACGATCCAAATTTTGGAAAACGGTATGAAGATCATGATTCCTAAAGACAACGTGGCCAGCGTCGGTTTGCGTGCGATCATTTCCAAAAAAGAAGCAGGCGAAGTTTTTAAAATTTTGCGCAAGAAAAACATCAAGATCGACAACCAAACATGGAATCGTCGTTATCGTGAATACATGGAAAAAATCAAGACCGGCAGCATCTATGAAATCGCCGAAGTTTTGCGCGATCTCTTCCTTTTGAAGATCGACAAAGAACTGAGTTTTGGTGAAAGAAAAATGTTGGACACTGCACGTGGCCTTTTGATCAAAGAATTGTCTTTGGCTAAGCAGACCAATGAGCAAAAGGTTGAAACAGAAGTTCGCGACATCTTCGGAATCGATGATGAAGAAGTAACTCCCGCAGCGATGGCTTCCTCCAAGAAAATCTAAATAAATTATGAACAACAAAGTCAGAGTCAGATTTGCCCCGTCACCCACGGGATATTTACACGTGGGCGGCGCGCGGACCGCACTTTACAATTATCTCTACGCCAAAAAAATGGGTGGAGATTTTATTCTCCGTATAGAAGATACCGATCAAGCTCGCAGCACTGATGAAGCCCTCAAAATGGTGATGGAAGATCTCGTTTGGCTCAACCTGCTTTGGGATGAAGGTCCTAAAGCAGAGGGTGCTGGAGTAGAATCTTCAGGCGCTATTGAAGAGATTGGATCGATGGGTCCTTATCGTCAGAGTCGAAGGTTGAGCATTTATCAAGAAGTTGCCCAAGAGCTGATTAATAATGGCAAAGCCTATTATTGCTTCATGTCCGATGAAGAAATCACTAAGCAACGTGATTCACTCAAAGCGCAAAGTCGACCTCCTCATGTGGAAAGCCCATGGGAAAATTCCCCATTGGATTTGGCTTTGGAAAAAATCAAGAGCGGTGAAAAAGCGGTGGTGAGGTTTAAAACTCGCCAACTTAAAAAAGATTATCTGGTCAAAGACTTAGTTCGTGGAGAAATTAAATTTCCATCGGACATGGTTGGTGATTTTATCATGCTTAGGTCTGACGGCATGCCTGTGTACAATTTTTGCTGCGTTGTTGACGATTATAAAATGAAAATGACTCATGTTTTAAGAGCTGAGGAGCACTTGCCAAACACCCTCAGGCAACTCATGCTTTACGAAGCTATGAATTGGGAAGCTCCACAGTTTGGCCACTTGAGTTTAGTTTTGGATGAAGATCGTCAAAAATTGTCCAAACGCAAAGGTGCTACCAGCTGTCATGAATTCAAGCAGGAAGGTTATCTTCCTGAGGCGTTGAA
Organism: Oligoflexia bacterium; assembly: GCA_043732305.1. Taxonomy (GTDB): domain Bacteria; phylum Bdellovibrionota; class Bdellovibrionia; order JABDDW01; family JABDDW01; genus JAYTHU01. The sequence continues at coordinate 22,364 of JAYTHU010000025.1, read as the reverse complement.
GAATTTTGTTTTGCTATTGGGTTGGTCACATCCCGAAGCCAAAGAAATCATGTCTTTGAAAGAAATGATTTCTAGTTTTGACCTTTCGAGGCTTCATGCCGCCGGCGCAGTCTTTGATCCGGTGAAACTGAAATGGATGAACGCGCAGTACATACGTGCTTTACCTCCCGCGGAACTATGGCAGCTTATTCAGCCTTTTTTGAAGGCTGATGGGCAAAATTTTGATGACGTTACGCCCGATTGGATTGAGAAATCTTTAGCCGTTATGAAAACGGCGTTCGAAACTTTGCTCGAAGCAGTGCCTCTCTACAGGACTTTAAGTGATTCGCATTATGCCGTTGAGCCCGAAGGTCTTGATGTTTTGAAATGGCCCACAACTGATCTCGTGATAAACAGTTGGGTCAGTTTAATCAATGAACACAGTGGCGAGGATTTTACCGAAGTTCAGTTTTTAGAAATGCAGAAAAAGATTCAAGAGACCGCTAAAGTGAAGGGTAAAGATTTATTCTTTGCTCTGAGAGTTGCGATTATAGGAAGACCTCATGGTGCTGAACTCAAGCAATTGGTTCCACTTATGAAGAAAAAAAGTTTAATTTTAAGAGCTGAAAAAGCGATGAAGGCGAAATAAGTTGAGAATTTATAACACCCTGACACAAACCAAAGAAGAATTTGTTCCGCTTGATCCGGAGATGATAAAAATTTATCTCTGCGGGCCAACCGTTTATAATCTTTTGCACGTCGGGAATTTCCGCGGGCCCATCTTTTTTAATTTCGTGACCAGCTACTTCAAATTGATCGGCAAAAAAGTCACTTTCGTTTTTAATTATACGGACGTAGATGATAAAATTATTCAGCAGGCCGCTAAAGAAAACGTGAGCACCAAAGAATTAGCAGATAAGTACATCAGTGAATTCGAAAAAGATTTCGCTGCTGTTGGATTAAACACGTTTGCTGGCGATCCTCAAGTCACGCGTATCACGCCTCGAGTGACCGATCACATTCATGAAATTGTCGCTATGACAGAAGAGATCATTAAAAACGGAGCTGCCTACGTTGTGGATGGCGAAGTTTTTTGCTCGATCGAAAAAATCAAAGATTACGGAAAACTCAGTCATAAAAATATCGAAGATTTAATTGCCGGTGCTCGCGTGGAAATTGGCGAAAAGAAGAAAAATCCTTTGGATTTCAGTCTTTGGAAACCTGCAAAACCGGGCGAACCTTCATGGGAATCACCTTGGGGAAATGGTCGACCTGGATGGCATATTGAATGCTCGGCCATGGCTAAAAAGCACTTGGGTGACAGCTTTGATATTCACGGCGGCGGAATCGATTTAATCTTCCCACACCATGAAAATGAAATCGCTCAGAGCGAATCTGCGAACGGCAAAAAAATGGTCAACTACTGGATGCACAATAACTTTATCAATATGGGTAAAGATAAGATGTCCAAGAGTTTGGGAAATATTTTTACCGCCAGAAATTTTGTAGAAAAATATAATGGTGAGATTTTAAAATTTTTGATTTTGTCATCTCACTACCGTTCTCCCTCCGACTTTTCAGATACCGTTATTCATCATGCGATATCTGGGTTGGCTAGAATTTATTCGGGCCTTGCTCGCGCTGAAGAGAACTTGAAAGCTTGTGCTAACGCAGAGCTTAAAGTTGACGCAGCAGCTATCAAGTCTCCGGCTGATATGCTTGATCCTAAAGGGTTCGGACAAAAAAGCTTTGATTTTTGGAATTGCTTGAAACGGGCTGCAAAAGATGATTTCAATACTCCTGAGATCATGGCTGAAATTTTTAATTTAGTGCGTAGTTATAATGCTCTTCTGAAACCGAATATGAAGCCTACTCAGCAATTGGCCAACTCAAGTCATCGTTTTATAGAGTTGGTGAGTGAAGTAGGTGCGCTGATGTCACTGTTTCAGAAGCCGCCACAAGAATTTTTGGTACAACTCGACGATCTTTTACTTAAACAAAAAGATTTATCGCGAGATGTGATTCAAAAACGTGTTTCGGAAAGATGGAGCGCTCGACTCGATAAGGATTTTAAAACCTCAGATCTCATTCGTGATGAACTCACTCTACTCGGAATTGAAGTTAGAGATTCCGGCGAAGGAAGTCTATGGGAAGTGAAAAAGTAAAAACGCCTTTTAAACTTGTTTCTCCTTTTCAACCTCAAGGCGATCAACCGGCAGCTATTGCCCAAATGCTAGAAAATTTTCGAACTGGGCATAAGCATCAAACGCTTTTGGGTATCACTGGCTCTGGTAAAACATTTTCAATGGCCCACACGATCCAAGAGATGGGGCGCCCGGCACTTATTCTCGCTCCAAATAAAACTTTAGCAGGTCAATTGTATGGGGAGTTCAAACAGCTTTTCCCGCACAATGCCGTGGAATATTTTGTTAGCTATTACGATTACTATCAGCCAGAGGCTTACATTCCTTCATCGGATACATTCATCGAAAAGGACTCGGCAATCAACGAACAGATTGATCGCATGCGCCACTCAGCAACACGATCCCTCTTCGATCGCTCTGACGTGATCATTGTGGCTTCGGTCTCCTGCATCTATGGTCTTGGAAGCCCCGAGGCTTACGAAGGCATGGTGATAGTGCTGACCGCTGGTGAAGAGAAAAAGCGGGATGAATTTCTACGACAACTTATAGACATTCAATACGAGCGAAACGATGTCGATTTTCACAGAGCTACTTTCCGTGTGCGCGGTGATATTGTAGAGGTTATTCCATCCTATGAGGACGACCGGGCCATTCGAATTGAATTCTTCGGAAATTATATTGAGAGCATCAGTTACGTTGACCCGCTTCGCGGAGTAGTGCTCGATAAAGTCGAGCGAGTTTCTATTTATCCAGGAAGTCATTATGTGACTAGTCCCGATCGAAGTAAAAAGGCGATTGTTACGATCCAGGAAGAGCTTCGTGATCGTATCAAAGATCTCAAAGCTAATATGCGTTTGGTCGAAGCTCAGCGCCTGGAGCAAAGAACATATTTTGATATCGAAATGATTGAAGAGATTGGTTTTTGCCAAGGGATCGAAAACTATTCGCGTCACTTCACTGGAAGACCTTCCGGCGAAGCGCCGCCAACATTAATTGAATACTTTCCCAAAGATTTCATTACATTTATTGATGAAAGTCATGTCACCGTGCCGCAAATTGGCGGAATGTATCGTGGTGATAGATCTCGAAAAATGACATTGGTGGATCACGGTTTCCGCTTACCTAGCGCTCTTGATAATCGTCCGTTGAATTTTCAAGAGTTTGAAGGTCTGATGGATAAAGTTGTTTACGTTTCGGCCACACCCGGTCCTTATGATTTGCAAAAATCCGAAGGCTTGATTGTAGAGCAGATCATTCGGCCAACATTTCTGCTTGATCCCATACTTGAGGTGCGTCCAGCTAAGTTTCAGGTCGATGATCTGTTGAAAGAAGCTCGTTTGCGCATAGAGAAAAAAGAGCGAGTGCTCGTGACCACATTGACAAAGCGCATGGCGGAAGATCTCACTGATTATTTCCAAGGCGCTGGAATTAAAGTTAAGTACCTGCACAGTGAAATTCACACGCTTGAGCGCTCCGCGATTATTCGAGATTTGCGTCTCGGTGTTTGCGATGTTCTCGTCGGTATTAATTTGCTCCGCGAAGGTTTGGATATTCCCGAAGTCAGCTTGGTCGGAATTCTCGATGCGGATAAAGAAGGGTTTTTAAGGTCAGAGCGTTCGCTTATACAAACGATCGGTCGAGCGGCAAGACATCTTGAAGGTAAAGTGATTTTGTATGCTGACCGCATTACTGATTCTATGGCGAAGGCGATTTCGGAAACGACGAGACGTCGTGGAATCCAAGCGATTTACAACACGAAACATAAAGTTACGCCGCAATCGATTAGAAAAGCTATTCAGGAAACGACGGAAGATATATATTCAAGGCAGTCGGACGAATATTTGCGGGCTGCTGAAAAATATGTTCCTTACGTGGCCAAAAAGGGTGGACCAAAATTATCTGGACCCCAAAAGATTTATGAAATGTCTTTAGCGGGAATTCAGAAACAGATTCTGAAACTCAAAAAAGATATGAAGAAATCAGCTGAAAAATTAGATTTTGAAGAAGCTGCTGCTTTACGCGATGAGGTTAAACGCTTGGAACTTCAGGAGTTGACTTTCAGGGATGCTGCCGTCGGGGATAGCAGCACCGAATTTTAAATTAAATTATGAACATAGGTAAGAAACAACTAGAGAAGTTGGACGAGATCAGAATGCTCGTCGCCGAATTTCCTACGGAGAATGGCGTCTATCTCATGAAAAATGAGTTGGACAAGATCATGTACGTGGGAAAAGCAAAATCATTGCGCAACCGCGTACGCAGTTACTTTAATCTTCAAGGGCAGTCGGCTAAAAATCGATATCTCATGGGCAATGTATTCAAGATTGAATACATCCTGACCAAAACTGAGGTCGAAGCTTTCTTACTGGAAGCTTCGCTTATTAAAAAGCATCGACCAAAATACAATATTCGTCTCAAGGACGACAGAAACTATCCTTATATTAAAATCAGCACGGAGCATCCTTTTCCACGCTTGTTTCTGGTGCGAAGAATCAAGAAAGACGGGGGAATGTATTTTGGCCCATTCACCAGCGGTCTTGCCGTATGGGAAACGATCAAGTTTCTAAATCACACTTTCATGATTCGAGATTGTGCGGACAATGTTTTTAAAAATCGGGCCCGTCCGTGTCTCACTCATCAAATTGGGCATTGCACCGCTCCTTGTGTGGGACTGGTCAATCAAGCAAGATATAAACTTGATGTGGATCAAGCTCTACTCTTTCTCAAGGGCCGAGATAATCAGGTTTTAAAAAATCTAAAAGAGAAAATGAAAGAGCTTTCCGCTAATGAACAATTTGAAGCTGCCGGGCGGATGAGAGATTCAATCGCTGCGCTTAAATCCATTTTAGAAAAACAATCTGTTGTGGATGCTCGCGGACTCAAAGATATCGACGTGATCGGTTTTGATGGTGACGAACGTGGTTGCACTATTGAAGTGATGCATTTGCGCCAAGGTAAACTTCTTGGATCCCAACCCTATTACATTGGTTGGCTTAATCCAAACGATACTGAGGAAAATCCTCAAGAGTGGCTCGCGTCTTTTGTAAACCAATATTACGAAGAGAATATGGTTCCTGATGAACTTATTTTGCCGCTAGATTTGCAGCGAGACATCAATGATTTGCTAAAAAAAGTTTTGGAAGAGCGGGGAGCTAAAAAAGTAAAAGTACATTACTTAGGAACTGGTGATGGTCAAAAACTTTTACAGCTTGCTAATAAAAACGCTTCGGAGCATTTCAAAAATCATGTCACCAAAACTGATAAAAAATTGGCTGGGCTCAAAAGTATTCAAGATAAACTTGGTCTCAAAAATATTCCTATGCGGATTGAGTGTTACGATATTTCGAATTTTCAAGGCGCTGAAAGTGTGGCCAGCCAAGTTGTTTTTGAGGGTGGTGTTCCATCCAAAGATAATTATCGGCGATATAAAATTAGGACCGTTGAAGGTTCAAACGATTTCGCTTCGATGAAAGAAGTGCTGACACGTCGAATGGCTCACACAGACATGGACAATCCAGATTTGATTGTGGTCGATGGTGGAAAAGGTCAACTCAGTATGGCCGTTGAAGTTTTGCGGGAACTCAATCGAATGGAAATTCCTGTTGTGGGACTGGCGAAAGCTCGCGTGAAAGGTGAGTTTTCAGATTCAGAAGTTAAACAAACGGAAGAGCGAATCTTTATTCCTGGTCGACAAAATCCCGTGATTTTCCCGCGTGGATCTGAAGCATTGCATATTTTGGTAGGTATAAGAGACGAAGCACATCGGTTTGCGATTACTTATCACCGCAAGCTTCGCGAAAATCGTGGACTAGAGAGTGAGCTTGATGCCGTGACTGGTCTTGGTGAAAAAAGAAAAAAAGCTCTGCTCAAACGTTTTGAAAGTGTCGATCAATTGCGACTCGCTTCAAGCGGTGAGATTGCAGAGCTTCCGGGATTCAATCTCGTTTTGGCGGAGCGAATCTTACTCCACCTCAACGAAATCGCAAATCAAGAGCCGTGAGGTGCAGGCACTTCCTGCTGCTCAATTGGTGGCTCGGGCTGAGGCTTTACCTGCATCCGCTGCTGAGGGACCATCTGAGGGACTCCACATACACCACCAGTAAAATTTGTCATCGTTTGGTTGCAGGAGTTCACGTACGTTATCGTTTCCGCTCCTCCGATAGTGCATCCGTAATAGGCTAGTGCCAAAGCTCCGCAAGGGTTGCTGTAGTAAATCTGCCCACCAACATATGGATAGCCGTTGACGTAGCCGTTTCCATAATAATAAGGGGGGTAAGGCCTTACAGGCCCAACGTAATAATAGACACGTCCTGGATAATAGTGTCGGTAGTAATTGTTTCCGTAACCGCCACCATAAATGGGGCGACCGTATCCACCGGGATAAGCGGGTTGACCGTACCCGCCTTGAGGTCCGCCGGGATGCTGCTGCGGCATCTGCTGTCGTTGTTGCGCATGTGAAAATGTGGGTGCTCCGAAATTCAAACCTAAGCTAAATAAAAAAGCCAAAGACATGATTGAAAAAACAAACTTCATAATTCCTCCTAAAATCTTTCTCTGGCTCTCAAATACACCTCATGCTGCGCAGAATCAACTTCTAAATCAGCGCAATGTGATCGTTTCAATCAAACTCGCACAAGCCTTAACTGGCGTGGGTGTGGGTGTGGGCGTGGAAGTTTTACCTGCTTCAGTTAATTTTGAGAAATCATACGAGCTCAATCGCATTGCTGCCTCTACTACGATAGAGGACCGGTCATTGACTGCATATCCTCTCGCAATCAAAGCGTTTGGATTGATTTTGATATCTGGAACTACGCCATTGTTCTCAAGGTAGCTTCCATTGTCTTTCACAATCAATGAAAGAGTTTGTCTCAGATCCGCGCGAGAGTTTGGAGCTTGCATGAAGCTTGCGACGTTCCCGCCAGCACCCATTGTTTTTTCGCCTACAATGAGAGCGGCTTTGTTTTGTTGCATCACTAGTGGGAAAATATCTCCGCAAGAAGCATTCATCTCGTTAACCAAAATCTTAAGATTAAAATTTTCTTTCAACGCGTAGTTTGGATTCACTTCGTAGGGAATGATTTCTTCCAGCGAGTAATTTCGAGAAAGTCTTAGACCATTCTTAGATTGTTGAAGAAGATCTGCATATAATCTTTGAAATAATTCTTTTTGCGCGCCAGTGCTTTCAATTGATGTTGTTTGAATACTGTCGAGCCACCATTGATTGAGCCCAAACTGTTGTTTAGGCATGACTAATTTTTTATTCCAAAACGCTTGGGAGATTTTCATCATTAGCGTTAGTGATCCTCCGGGATTTCCCAATGTATCAACAACCACATCCTTCACTCCCAAAGACTGAAATCTAAGAAGTGTGTTTTTCAAGTCCGCAACACTCTCTTCAGGATATTCGAATGAGTCGATTCGAACGTAGCCCACAAGTTTTTTAACACCGGTGGATTGTTTGGTTTCGGGATCAATCACATCTTCTGAAGAAACATATGCGGGGAAGAACTTTGCTTCTGAAATTGGCAAAGCATTTCCAGCAATCCAACGAGTGTCTTGAAGTTTTTCAAAAGGCGATTTCTTTTCCGATTTTTTAATTTTATCTTTATTCGTGGTCCATCCTTCTATTGAGATGAAGCGATAGTTATTATAAAAGTCTTTTGAACCATTAAAAATTAAATCGAAATCAGCGGCAGTGAGAGCCTCACCATTTTGATCTAACAATGCTATATCAAATGACTTGCCTGAATTGGCATCGTCAATGGGCATCCAAAATGCCGAGTTTTTATTCTTCTTACTTATCTGTGCTTTGGCCATGCCGATTTCTAGTTTGAAGTCTCGCAAATCTTTGATGATCCAAGGCATAGAAATTTTCAGCGAGCCGGGCGCGTATTTTGCGCTGATTGCTGGAACGTAAGTCAGCTCAATGTTCTTATCTTTGGGCATTGGAAAGTTGAGAGAGATACGTGTAAAGAGTGCGCCCATTAGCATCGAGTGATTTGATTCCGCATTTCCGACGTTGCGATAGGGCATCAATTCTTTGTCGATGTATTTCAAAACAGGAGTTCCATTGATATGGGTGATTCTGTCGCCTGCTTTAAGCGGATATTGATTCGGATTTATAGTTGGTAGGATTTCCGTGACAACAAAATCATCGCCGTAACGTTTGCCCGTTATCCCAAGAAGAGCAATGTGAGCGCGGTCGGGGAGTGGCGATGGTGTGAAGGACAATGAGGTGTGCGCATCTCTGAATTCCGCCACAAACTTTTGCATGACAGCGTAAAATTCTTCGTTCGAAGTTGTCACTTGCGCTTCAGCGAGATACTGGGTTTTTAATTTTTCATAGTCGAATTTGTAACGATCCGCTTTGTAATCTCTTGGTGCGTAGTACTCTTCAAAGCGAGAAAAAAGCCACTTCATGTCTTCTATTTTTTGATCACCGGAAAGTGTTTTCCCCGGAACAGGTTCACAGCCTGTGAGTGTGGTAAGTGCGAATAAAACCCCTAATAAAATAGCCCCCAACAGTGAAATGAAAGATGATTTCACTTTTCCCCCCTATCGTGTTAATTTTTTATTTAACGCTTATTATCAACAGAAAACATTACAACCCCTTGCTGTCTATCTGCGATATGAGCTTCCCTTGAGGTGTGTAATTGCAATACGGGGGCCAAGTAACTTTTGCAATTTAACCTTACTCAATTTAATTTCTTTTCATTTTTCGCCGAGAATTTTTACTATTTGAATTTTATTTTTCGATCCAAATTTCCGCTTTCAGACAAAATTAGTTTGGATTATTCGGAAGCGAAGGCGCAGCGAGATGATTTATGACTGAAATTTTCTAGATCATCGATCTTCGCTGCAGTTCAAATGCTTATCAAAAAAAGTCAATTGTGTTTGGGCTTCCAGAAGCAGAATTGCGAAAAGAGAAACTGAAACATATTAAAATTTCAAAATCTGGGGAAAATAGAAATTGAGACCTACATTAACTTAGCAGTCGCGCATTACGAAATTAAAAATCCAGCCTACGAGTTTAAGATCCACCATGTGCGTGGAGAGTTGGCGTGGCTGGATTCCCTATTACTTCAAGAGAAATTTAGTTTAGCGTGAAATGAGAAGGATTGTTAGTTATCCCGCACTGAGGGCATTTGCAATCTTCTTTGACTGATAGGTTGTAGAAGTCGGTTTGATGTGTGTAGACCAGTTTGCCACCACACAAGAAACATTTTTCTTGGTTGTCGATGTAGTCTTTGATTGTGAGTTGAGGGATGCTGACTGATTTTAATGATTCCATTTTTTCGTCCTCCTGACGAGTTGCTGTTTTTGTCATTCCGTTGACATCTCTATATGCGGATTAATCTCGAGAAAACTTGACAGCATTCGCAAAAAAAAATTATGTTTTTAGAGTGAAGGAAAATTTTGCCTATCTCAAAGACGTGTTGGGTATGAAGTATGTTTCTAGAGATAGAAGTCGAACTCCGGCTGCGGAAAAAGCTCTTTTTAAAAAAGAAGTGGCGCAGAAAACTCCCGCCAAGCGAGTGGTATTTGTGGGTATAGGTTTAGACGGGGAAAATAATCCTGAGCGAGCTCTGCTCCTAAAAATGATCGTCGCTATGGGTCTAAAGCCATTCGATGTGGCAATCACTGATAAACTCGATGGTCCAAAGCCTGAGCTTCTGATTGCTTTAGGCGAGACCTCTCTTGGAAGTGAAGCAGATCGTGGTAAAATTATCGATTTCGAAGGTGGTAAGCTCCTTATCACTCACCATCCTGCCTATTTGTTAAAAAACCCTGCAGCCAAGAAAGTCGTTTGGGACGATCTGAAGCTTGCCATGCAGCTCCTTAACTTGTCCCGCGAGTGACCTTTTAGGGCACTAAAAAGCACAAAATTGTTAGATTTGTATGTTCATAAGCCATTAGCTTCATCCTAAGGTCGGTATGGTCTGTGAATAGGTAAGGTCTGTAACTTGTGTATTCATTTTTTTGGAGAGGTCGAAAATGAGATATTTATATCAAACTTTTGCAGGATTGTTCATCGCAGCCGGAATGGGCTTATTGCTCACAAGCTGTGGTGGCGGTGGAAATAATAGCGGGCAAACAGCAGCAGTGGGCACTTGTGCCGCTGGTCAAGTTTACACTTCGGCAAATGCCTGCGGTGTTGTGACAGCAGGTTGTTCAGGCGGACTCGTCAACAACCAATGTTATCCCGCTTCTACACCCAATGGAAACACCACTGGTGCCGTTGCTGGATACGGATGGCTTAATGGGCAGTGCGTTTATTTATCAAACGGTATTCAGGGTCCTGTAAGTTATTGCGGAACTAACACTGGATCAAATGGTTGGAATGGAAACAGTTGTACTAACGGTAATGGCCAAGTGGTTCCTGTTGGTCAGCCCGGATGTTTAGGTTCTCAACAACCTGGATTCTACATCGGAGCAACTGGAGTGATCATGCCTAACACTTTCGGAGCAGGTTCATCTTTAAATTACACAGCTCCTTATAATTACTATAACCAGTACCCTAACTACGCTCAGCAAGCTGGTTTGCAAATCGGTGCAACATTTACCTGGTAAGCAAAACTTAAAATAACAAAGTAAGCGCAACACACATACTCCGGAACGTGCGCAGTTAGAAAATGAAGACACAAAATTTGCCAGCCTGACCGGCTAACGGTTAGTGCTGGCAAGTTCTTTTTGGAGGATGAAATTATGAGAGAAATGATACTTGTCATCAGTTTAGTAATAGCCATAGTCATGGGAATCAGTGGACTAGCCCGAGCCAGTGCAATCACAAATGAAAGACCTTCGCTCGGCGCGATGATCCAAGTGGGGGATTCTGGAACGTTAAAAGTGAGCACTCTGTCTGCTCGCCAAATGGACCGCGAACTAGGCACCGGACAAAAAGAAAAACTCTACAACGATATGTTTCGATTGAAAGACGCTTCACTCATCTCCGGCAAATATCAACTGAATGGACATAAGAAAACATCCCGCAAGATTCTCGCGCTCTACAAAAAATTGAGAATTAAACCTATCGCTAAAACTTGAAGTATTGAATAATAACCCATGGCAGGAACCTGGGTTTTATTTGCTTTCGCCTCCCTTATTTTCACGTCACCTAACGTTTCCGCAGAACTTCATATTCCTGCCTCGACTAAAGTCAGGGTTATGGTTTCCAGCGTTGTCCTTCCAATCAAAATTTCCGGTGAAGATGATTTGAGTGTTGAGGGTTGGACGACTAACGGATTTAGAAAACTCCCTGTGGGATCTGACAAAAGTGTGAAGCTTTCGTTTGGACGAGATTTTTGGATCGCCAACGTGAAAAAAATCAGAGGACCACTCTTTGAATTGGGTCTCTCTACAGCTTCCGCAGCCGAGCCCATTTCTTTCGACCAAAAACTTATCAGACTTGTGAGCGGCAAAGGCTCTGTCAAAATTTCCGGTCAATCTTGGCCATCTCCCGTTTATCTTTTGGCCTCCTCTTCTCGGGAGGCAGATGCGATATTATCTCTCGATCTCGAAAAATATCTTGAAGGCGTTATGCTCGGAGAAATGCCGGTAGGCTGGCCGAAAGAAGCCATGAAAGCACAAGCCGTTGCGGCAAGATCCTACGCTTTGGCGCAACTGGAGAGCCGACCGAATCAAGCTTTTCAATTGCGTGGAAATATCATGGATCAAGTTTATCTACCCAATTCAGTTCCGCAAGTGATCAAAGATGCGGTCTCTGATACGCGTGGCGAGGTTTTGGTGCAAGACGGTAAATTTCTTAAAGCCTACTATCATTCTGATTGTGGCGGCATGACCGAGGAGCCGCAAAATGTTTGGGGAATCGGCGCCGTGAAGATGAGTATCGTGCGAGATAATTTTTGTAGTCTCCGTAAAACTCACGTCTGGAGTTACACTGTTTCCAAACTGGATTTACTGAGGCTATTTCACATTGATTCGCTGAAAATTTTAACAAAGTCGGCTTCAGGTAGGGTTGTAAAAATTCAAGTGATGAGAAAAAGTAGTGCTGGCAAAATGACGAGCGTGGAAATTCAAGGGCAGGATTTACGGAAGGCGATTGGTTTTGATAAGATCAAGAGCACGTTGTTTGTCATGACTCAAGATGAGAATTCTGTGAAGTTTGAAGGCCGCGGGATGGGGCACGGAAGTGGGCTTTGCCAGTGGGGAGCAAGATCTATGGCTCTTAACGGCGATTTCTCTAGCGAAATCCTCAAACACTATTATCCTCTCGCCCATGTTGAAAACCTCAAGCCTTGATTTTAAATTTCCATCCGATCTTGTAGCCACGCAGCCCTGTGCACGAGGAGAATCACGTATTTTCTTGATTCCGCGTGCAAATGACGACTTTCGTGAGCTCGGGTGGGCCGATTTCTTCTCTCTTTTTTCCCCCGGCGACTTGCTTGTTCTTAACGACACTAAAGTTTTTAAAGCGCGACTCCTGATTGGAAAGAAGGAAGTTTTTTTCCTGCGCACGCTTGGTGATGATTTCAGATGGGAGGTTTTGACCAAAAGAATGAAGGGAAGGCCTGGGAAAGAATTTCTATTGCCAGGTAACATTCCTGCGAAATTCATCGTGGCGGACAAAATTTCACAGATTGAAATTTTGAATCCGACTTTATTTATCGAGAAATATCCTGGTGGACTTTTTGATTATTTTGAAAAGGAAGGCCATGTTCCTCTCCCCCCTTACATTTTGGCATTGCGAGAAAGCCATATGGATAATTTAGACGATGTCGAACGTTATCAAACGGTTTGGGCAAAAGAGAAAAAATCCGAGGGTTCAGTGGCTGCGCCCACGGCAAGTCTTCATTTCAGCGAGGAGAATCTAAAGAAGTTTTTCTCCTTGGGCGTGAAAATTGAATATGTGACGCTTCATGTGGGGGCGGGGACGTTTCTTCCGATCGACACAGAAAATATTGCTGATTACGAAATTCATCACGAGCAAGTGACCGTTTCTCAAGTGACTGTAGATGCGATTGCGGAAACAAAAAAGCGTGGCGGAAATGTTTGGGCCTGCGGCACGACGGTGATGCGCGCTTTGGAAACTGTTGGAAAGATCGCGGCAGGTGAGTCAGCGCCGCTAGCAGGTTATAGTGGCGAGACTAATTTATTTATTAAACCTGGCTTTGAGTTTAAAATCGTCGACGGTCTCCTCACGAATTTCCATCAGCCCCAATCGAGCCTGCTTATTCTAGCTGCAAGCTTCTCAGGATTAAGTTTAACGGGCGAAACAGCCGCTATCGACAAAATTTTGAGAGCTTACGCGCTCGCTATTGAAAAGAAGTTTAGACTTTTCTCTTACGGTGATTTAACTGTCATTGTATGAAAGTTTTTGAAGTACAAAATCGCCAAGGGCAAGCCCGTCGTGGTCAGCTCACCACAAATAAAAATACCATTCAAACTCCCGTGTTTATGCCCGTTGGGACTAAAGCCACGGTTAAAGCAATGACGGTGGATGATCTTCATCAGATTGGTTTTGAAATTATTCTTGGAAACACCTATCACCTGCATTTGCGACCTGGCGAAGGAATTGTCAAAGAACTTGGTGGTCTTCATAAATTCATGAACTGGAACAAATCCATTCTTACAGACAGTGGTGGTTTTCAAGTTTTTAGTTTATCAAAAATTCGGAAGCTCACAGAAGACGGAGTGGAATTTAGAAGTCATTACGATGGCACAAAGTTATTTTTATCGCCCGAAATCAGTATGCAGATTCAAATGGATTTGGGTGCTGATATAATTATGGCGTTTGATGAATGCACGCCGGCCGAGGCAACCCGCGATGAAGTGGAGAAGAGCATGGAACTTTCTATGCGTTGGGCTAAGCGATCGCGCGAGGCGATGACTCGTTCCGAAAGTTTATTTTTTGGAATTGTTCAAGGTGGAATGCATTTAGATTTGCGCGCGCGAAGTGTGGATCTTTTGCGAGAAGTCGATTGCGATGGTTATGCTATTGGTGGTCTGAGCGTGGGCGAACCTATTCCGATCATGCATGAGATGACACGTTCAGTTGCGCCACTTTTACCCGAAGACAAACCCCGCTACCTGATGGGCGTGGGGACTCCCCTTGATTTGTTGGTAGGAATAAATTCGGGTATTGATATGTTTGACTGCGTTATTCCCACGCGAAATGCGCGAAATGGAAATTGTTTCACTTCCGTTGGGGGAGTGAGCATCAAGCAAGCTGCGCATACGCGCGATCCATCGCCGCTTGATCCCGATTGTGAATGTAAAGTTTGTGCCGGTTATTCGCGCGCTTATCTTCGACATCTTTTCATGAATGACGAAATTTTGGCTGCGCACTTACTCACTTTTCACAACCTATATTTCTTCAATCATCTTATGAAGGGCGCACGCCTCGCTCTCGAACGCGGCGAATGGCCGGAGTATTTTGTTCAGTGGACCGCGAAGGTTTTGCCGCGCGGGAACTCGGCGAACTAGCCGCGCGACAAGTCCTCCTTGTTTCGAATTGCAAATATATTCCGTCTTGATTTCCCTGTATTCAAAGTCCTGGCGTTTCGCCGAAATTGCGCCTATCCAGGTTGCGAAATTGCGCTCCGCGCCACCATCCTTAGCTATTGATTTGTTAGAATACTCGTGTGACGCTCTTAGAAATCTTGAATTTTTACAAAGGCCGAAGATCATTTTGGCCGCTAGGAGTTTTAAATGCAAAAGCTTGCACTATTTTCATTTTCTTTTTTGATACTAATTTCAAAAACCGCATTTGCCCAAGCCGTTCCAGCTAGCACACCTTCATCAATGGAAGCATTTTTGTTGCCACTCGTTTTCATGATGGGGATTTTTTATTTGCTCGTTTGGAGACCACAACAAAAACGTGGAAAAGAACAGGCTGCAATGCTGACATCCCTCAAACGTGGTGACGAAGTGATCACCAGCGGTGGAATTTACGGTAAGATCGCCGGACTTACCGACAAAGTTCTCACACTCGAAATTGCAGACAACGTCAAAATCAAAATTTTACGAACTCAAGTTTTGAAAAAAGCATCTGAAGAAGTTTCCGCAACAGCAGCAGTGGTAAATAAAGGAGCCAATACATGAACCGAGGAATTTCTGGTCGTCTGATCACCATCATTTTAGTTTTGGCGGTGGCGATCCTGTTTTTTGTACCCAACTTTGCACAAATCTCTTGGTGGCCAACGAAAGATAAAATTCGTTACGGCTTAGATATTCAAGGCGGTTTGTATTTGGTGATGGGCGTCGATGTTCCTGCAGTTTTGAAAGAAACCACGGGCCGCATGGCGGACACCATCAATAGTTTGGCGAAAGAAAAGCAAATTCCTGTCACAAACGTCGCTCGGGATGAAAAATCCAATGACGGTCTCAGTGTGGTTCTGAAATATTCCGGGCCTTTCGAATCTAAGCTTAAGGACATGATCACTCAGTACTACGGTACGAATTTGAACATCATGTCTTCGAGCTCAACAGAAATGACTGTTCACTACAGTGATCTTTTCGTCAACGATCTGAAAAAACGCACGATCGATCAAAGTATCGAAACAATCCGAAATCGAATCGACGAATTTGGTGTGAGCGAGCCCAGCATCACTGCACAGGGAGACAATCGCATATTGATTCAGCTCCCCGGAATTCAAGATGCTTCCAGAGCGAAAGAATTAATCAATCGCACAGCACGCTTAGAGTTCAGAATTGTTGATGAACAACTCAATCCTTCACAGTTAGCTAATATCGTCGCTGAAACTGAAAAAGCTGGCGGCTATACTATCAAATCTCTGAAATACAGCGAATATATCAAACGCCTGCAAACAGACATGAAATTAAAATTGCCTGCTGGGACCATTGTCCTCTTCGGCAAGAATGAAAATGCAACTGATATCACTGCTGGAAAAATTCCTTATCTTTTGAAAGACGAAGTTCCTCTCGCTGGCGATAGTCTTAAAGACGCTGGCGTCACTATGAATCATGAAGACAACTCTCCCTACGTTTCGCTTTCGTTTAACGCCGAAGGGTCTGCGAAATTTGCGCAAATCACTGGCGAAAATATCCACAAACGTATGGCTGTTATTTTGGACAACGTGGTTTACACCGCACCCAATATTAACGGAAAAATTTCCGGTGGCAACGCGATGATCACCCTTGGTTCTGCCAAGGATTACAATGCGATGATGGCTGATGCACGCGGAATTTCCATGGCTCTCAGAGCGGGTGCGTTGCCTGCGGCACTTGAGCAATTGGAAGAACGAACCGTCGGTCCCACACTTGGTGCAGACAGTATCAACAAGGGAATCAAGGCCAGCTATATTGGCGCGATCCTCATTGTTTTGTTCATGGTGTTTTACTACAAAGGTGCCGGACTTCTTGCGGATCTTGCACTCGCCATCAACGTCTTTTTGATTCTTGCAGTTCTTACCGCACTTGATGCGACTCTTACGCTTCCTGGAATCGCCGGTATTGCTCTCACCATTGGTATGGCCGTTGATGCCAACGTGATTATCTTCGAGCGAATACGTGAGGAATTACGAAGAGGCGCGAGCAATCGAGCCGCCATTAAACTTGGATTCGACAAAGCGTTTTGGGCGATCTTCGATGCTAACGTTTGCTCCGCCATCACAAGTTTAATCTTGATGCATTACGGAACAGGCGCGGTCAAAGGTTTTGCGGTCACACTCGTCACTGGTATTTTCACATCCATGTTCACGGCCATATTTGTGACCCGAACATTGATTGACGTTTTGATCGACAAAGTTGGATTTAAGAAAATCAGCGTTTAAGACTAAGGAAAATAAAAAATGGCAAAAACAACTGAAACAGCTGCGCAAAAAGAAACTCACACCGCCCACGCCGATCACGAAATCTTGAAAATAGATTTCGTCAAATGGATCGGCCTTTGGAGCACGGTGAGTATTGGACTTACGTTAATTTCACTCGTTCTCATTTTCACTCGTGGACTCAATTATGGAATTGATTTTTCCGGTGGTACGGAAGTTCAGGTGAAGTTCGCTCAATCCGTCCATATTGACGAGTTGAGAAAATTCGTCGAGAAACAAGGTTTCAAAGACCCTGTCGTGCAATCATTTTCTGGAGCTGGCAGTGAAGAGTATTTGATTCGGTTGCCAGCACCTCGTGGCATTGATGACAAAGACACTAACTACAAGCTCAAGGAATCTATTGAAAAAGTTCAAGGTTCACTCAAGGTCATGTATCCTGGAATTGAAATTCGACGCATCGACACTGTTGGTCCTCAAGTGGGTAATCAGCTGAAAAGAAATGGCGTTCTCGCTGTGTTCTACTCAATTTTGTGTATCTTGATTTACGTTGGTTTGAGATTTGATTACAAATTTGCTCCTGGTGCAGTCATTTGCCTTTTTCATGATGCGATTGTGACACTTGGAGTTTTCTCACTTCTCCAAAAAGAAGTGAACATTCAGATCATGGCGGCGATTCTTACGATTATGGGCTATTCGCTCAATGACACTATTGTCGTCTTTGACCGAATACGCGAAACTTTTGCGCATTTCAAAGGACGTCCATTGGGAGAACTCATCAATAAGAGCATCAATGACACCTTGAATAGAACTATTCTCACAAGCTTCACGGTTTTCTTGGCCACACTTTCCCTGTATTTGTTTGCAGGTGGCGTGATCGAAGAATTTGCGTTCGCGATGATGGTCGGAGTTATTCTTGGAACTTACTCTTCTATCTACGTAGCAAGTCCATTCATTCTTGTTCTTGATAAATGGAAAAAAGACCCAGCCAAGGCTCGCGCGTAACGAATGCCGCTTGAAGTCGTCTTGAATTCTGGGTTCCAAATGCCGCCAATAATCAAGCGGCTTTTGGAAGTTCGCGGTTTGCACACGGACGTCGAGATCGAAAAGTTTCTTGCTCCCAGTCTCAAAGATCTCACTGATCCGCTGAAAATCGACGGGATGGATAAAGCCCTCAATCGCCTTCGCTTGGCTTGGGAAAAACAAGAAAATATCTGTGTTTATGGTGACTATGATCTCGACGGCAATTCTGGCATTGCGCTACTTGTTTCTGCCTTTGATGGCCTTGGATTTGACAATGTTAGTTTTTACCAGCCTTCAAGATTCACCGAAGGTTATGGCATTCACAAAGAAGCCCTCAAGAAAATTTATGATCGCGGGGACCGCTTGGTAGTCAGTGTTGACTGCGGAATCACAGCAGTGGATGAGGCTATTTACGCGAAGGAACTTGGGCTTGATCTGATTATTACGGATCACCATTTGCCTCGCGAAATTTTGCCAAATTGCGTGGCACTTCTCAATCCAAATAAGGGCACTTGCGAATCCGGGCTTGGCCATCTTTGCGGGGTGGGCGTCGGTTTTTATCTGATCATGGCGCTCAAAAGAGAATTAGGTGTGACGTTTGATCTTAAAAATCTTCTCGATCTCTATTCGATTGGCACCGTGACGGATCTTGTTCCCTTAATCAAAGAAAACAGAATCTTGCTCAAGCATGGCTTGAAAGTCTTGTCGGAGACCCAGCGCCCTGGCCTGCAGGCTTTGGTGGCGGCACTGGAACTGACTAACCGCGAACTTGACGCACAAGACATTGCATTTTCCATCGGCCCTAAGCTCAATGCACTCGCACGTTTGGAAAGGGGCCTCAGGCCTCTGGACATTCTGATGGCGGATGACATTGTTAAAGCTGGTCCTATGGCTCGCGAAGTTTTGAAACTTAACGAAGAGCGAAAAAAAATCCAAGAAGAACTTCAAGAAAAAATCATAGAACAACTCACTGCGGAAGAATTAGAAAACCCCGCAATAGTACTGAAAGCACCCGGACATGCTGGAGTTGTAGGACTTGCCGCAACGAAAGCAAGTGAGCTAAGTGGCAAGCCAAGTTTTATTGTAGCTATAACAGACACAGAAATGGCAGGAAGTGCTCGTGGCCGTGAGGAAGATGGTCTCCCGGACGCAATGGCTTTTGCGAACACCAAGTTTCCGGGTTGTCTGAAGCGATTCGGTGGTCACGCTCAGGCTGCTGGATTCTCGGTTGAACCCGACGGTTTTGAGAATTTCAAAGCGGGCGTTCTGGAGTATTACAACTTAAAAAATGCTGCGTTGTCGGTTGGATTGGCTGGCTCTGGTACGCTTGCTAGTAAGGGCGCGTGGAAGTATGACGTTGAAGCTTCGATTGAAGAGTTCGACGAAACCATGATGGGGTGGCTCGCTCAATTGGGGCCTTATGGGACAAGTAATATTCTGCCCATATTTCTGATTAAAAGACCCTTGGTGGTTAAGCACCAGTGGCTTAAGGATGTGCATCTTAAAATGCAGTTCAGAACTAAAAATGGTTTAGTAGAAGGCATCAGTTTTTTTGCCAAGAACCGCTTGGAATATTTCACTAAATCAAAAACTAAAGAATTTAATTTGTCCGGGGAAGATCATAGTTTTCTAGTTGAGCCTTCATGGAATTACTGGCAAGGTTCGAAGCGTTTGCAGCTTTTTATTCGTGACTTAAAATTGGAGTCATGATACATTTTGGCATATTTGTGGGGCAATAGAGTCTGTAGGAGGGCTCGAATCATGGCTAAACAATCGTCAAAAATTTCTCTCGATTTCGAAGAAATCAAAAAAAATATTAAATCCTCTGCGCTTTTGGCTGCACATCAGTTGAATGTGATTGTGGCTGATATCACTAAGAAAGCTCAAAAAGATCTTTCTCAGAAAGAAATCACCAAGCATCTCGCGCAACTTTTGGACAAAGCAAAACATGCAACCGTTCAAGATATTTTGAACAATCCTAAAGTTAAAAAATTAATTGAAAATCCTAAAGTTCAAGAATTTTTGAAACACGATCGTGTTCAAGAAATCATCAACAACCCTAAAGTTAAAGAAGTCACCAACAAGATTTCTGTCAAAGCTCAACAAGTTGGAAGCAAAGTAAAAAGAGCCCCTAAAAAGGCTGCTCCCAAGGCCGGCGCTAAAACTTCTGACAAAGCTTCTGGGCTCGCTGACTAATAATTTTTATGGATGTATTGAAGTATATAGTTCTTCTTTCTGGCGGACTTGATTCAGTAGTGAATCTTTATTCTGCTCAGAGAGAAGGGCGAGTTGTTCGCGCGCTGACCTTCAATTATGGCCAGCGTTCGGCAGAACAAGAAATCAAATCCTCCTCTAAGTTTTGTGCGCACCTCAATATCAATCACGAAGTGATAGATCTTCCTTGGTTAAAAAATATCACCCACACTGCTTTGGTTAACACAGATTCATCCGTACCTGTGGTTTTGGATCTCGATAACTTAGGAGAAACTCGCAAGTCAGCAAAAGCCGTATGGGTCCCTAACCGCAACGGAGTTTTCCTTAATATCGCTGCTTGTTACGCTGAAGCATTGAACGTGGGATTTGTTATTCCTGGTTTTAACAAAGAAGAGGCTTCCACGTTTCCGGATAATTCTCCTGCGTTCATTGATGCCGTTTCACATTCTTTGAGTCTCAGTACACTCACACAAGTGAAAGTGGCATGTTTCACTTCGGGGATGGAAAAAATAGAAATTGTTAAACTTGGAAAAAGATTAGAAATTAGTTTCAAAGATTTATGGAGCTGCTACCACGATGGCGATGTTCCTTGTGGAAAATGCGAGAGCTGCATGCGCAGTGCTCGCGCATTCAAAGCCTCCGAAATTGCTTGGCCCTGGGGCTAAGCTAACCTAGGAAGTTCAAATATGAAGTTCAAATATATAAGTAAAAAAATCGATTACGATGGCACTCAATTAAAAAGCCTTTGCGCTTACTTAAATCATGGGCTGCTTGGCGATTCTATGATCGCCTTTGAAGGTGCTTGTGACATTTCTTTTGAACACATGGTGGACGGCGAAGATTTTCTTGCTGGAAGCAAAATCTGTGGTTCGCATATGTTGCATTTCATTGTGGAAGAATTTGGAATGTCGATGGAGCTTGCTGTCACGCGCCAACGTTTGCTAGCAGCGCTAGCTTTCGAATTGATCGTTCAAAACCAAGTGAACAAATCAAAAACATCAAATGATGATTCACATAATTTGTTGAGACGGGAAGGGGATGATATCTACGTTGCAGATGGCAAACTTTCTATCAGTATCGCCACTGTTTCTCCGGTCTCTGCACTCATTCATTTTGCGGTGAATGTTTCAAACGAAGGCACTCCTGTTAAGACAGCTTCGTTGAGCGATTTAGGAATCAAGCCTTCGGACTTTGCTCGGGATCTTGGTCAAGCTTACCTGCAAGAAGTAACAACAATCAAAGAAGCTTGTTGCAAGGTCCACTGGGTCAAATAATGACGAGAATTACTTTGTTAGCGTCCAACAGAGACGCGGATTTGATGCTTGCCAACGGCGTTCTGCTCTATCCAGAGAACATAGAGCCCATTGTTCAATGTAACAAGGGCCGGGACAGTGAGAAAACCGGCATTATAAGAAGCGTCTTGGGCCGTGTCAAAATTTAAACCCGTGACAATATTTCCATCTACAAATGTAAAGGCCGGCGCAGCGTCATTGCTATTGTAATCAGCAACTCGAAGTTGATACTTGGCAGTGTCTTGTTCACCCCAAGCGGCATAAAGACGACCACCAAAAAGAGCAGTGTTAAAAGATTGTGCGTCAGATGCTGTATTATAGTTAAAACCGAGGGCGGGGCTAACTTGAGTCCATGTGGATCCTCCCCCATAGACATCCAAATGGTTTTGCCCTACGGCGCCGTTCTCTTGCCACCCGCTGTAGAGTTTGTTGTTAAAGACCTGCAGGACGGGGTAATCGGCATCATTACTAGTGTTATAGTTGAGTCCCGTGCCGGCATTGCCATCGACAAAAGTATAGGAAGATCCTCCGTTATATTTATTCACCCGCTCTTGATAGGAAAAGTTGAATGCCGCCTTTTTTTCACTAAATGTCCAAAAGAGGGTTCCGTTAAACACGGTGCCTCCGGGGTAAGCGGCGGAGGGACTAATGTAATTGACACTGCTTGCGGCTACTCCTCCATCCACAAAAGTCCAAGCTGGCGCCCCATCATTTCCATTGTAGGATGCTGCTCTAGCCTCTCCGGAATTTGCTCCAATCCACAGATTGTAAAGAATACCCCCATTATCAAGAAGGTGGGGGAAGTACTCACTTTGGGCACTATTAAAATTGATCCCGTTGGGGCCTCCCCCACGGCTAATTCATTGTTGCGCCGCAAGATTTAATCCAATAAACGAGAAAAGTTTTCTTTTGTCGTATCCAAAGTTTCGAATGGCTTGGGCGATTGTCGAGATGCCACCTCGTCT
>JAYTHU010000024.1:0-1910 GCA_043732305.1 Oligoflexia bacterium | reverse complement strand
AACACCACGGTTTCTATATCAGCCATGGATTTGCCGCCTTCTTCTTTATCGGGGCCGCGGTCGTCGTCAACGTTCAGTACGGTTCGCACCCCCTCAACCGTTGGGTGCCCGTCCTTGGCGTAGTTGGAGGTATCTCATTGTTACTGTGGCTTATGGACTTGACCCAGACCAAAGTGGATAGAAGAAGTCATGTATAAAGCGAAATCTGCGTGAGTGAGTGCCCCGCCGGTGCAATTGAAATGGTTTCAGACTTGTAATTCATTGACTCGCTACTCCTATAGCAGTAACAATTCGACGTGGCTGAATATTCCGATTCTTACGAAATTGCTGCTGGAATCGATTCTCTGATTGAATCTAGTGATTTTGAAGGTGCAAATTGCCTCAGGATTGCTTTCTCTTCTCTTTTATTCGAGGGACGTCGCGCGTATGTTAATGAAATAGTAGAACAAGTAAGAGACGTCGGAATTACAAATATTGGATTGTCGGAAGAAAATTTGATCCAGTTCACCCATAAGAATTCTGATGAAAAAAAGAAAATTGCTGCTACATTGTTTAGGTATTCTCGACAAATTGATAACCTTGATCGAAACGAAATCCGCAAGGAATTATGGCTCGAGATTATTGAAAAGCCAACAAGCAATAGTGCTCTTTTTGCTTTCAGTACAATCAGTCTACTTAGCACACTGGAGCGAGAGTCTCTAATTTCAGCAGTCGCTCTTTTGAAAGCAATCCCACTTCTGGGAAATGGTTGGCATGTTTTACTAGCAAAAGATATGTTTAGAAAATTTTCGGACCATCCACTCTTGCAAGGGATTTCTTCCCCAAATGAATCTGGTCGATCTCTCAGAAACATCGTCCTAGATGCTGATTTAGACCTTCACGATTTTGTGACGAGTGATTGGGTTTCACTCTGTGACGCCGTCTGGGTGTCTATTTCGGGTGGAATTGGATTAACCAAGTACCTTTCTGGAATTGTCTTCTTAAGTCATATTCGATTAATTCATGCGAAATTCGCAGTAGATGAATTTTCGAGAGAGATTGCTAAAGCTACTTTTGCTGGCAAGTCGGTTCGAGATGATTTCAGTGTCAATTCCCAAGAAGTTGTCGAAGTTCAGGAACCAATTTTTTATGGAGAAACCCTTTCAACTATTGTTCATGGAACATTCGCACATACAAAAATGTGGTGGCGACCAACTGGGGATTTTTTCGATTTTGCAAAAAGATCCTTCAGCCCTGAACTCTATAGTGGCACTCCACCAGTGACATGGGAAGGCTTTCCATCGTTTAGAAATTTGAAGTTAGGTGCAAAAAATTTGGAGGTTTGGTACGAGCGAGTTTGGAGTCCAAGGTCTCTTAAAACTATATTTACTCACAGTTATGGCGGGGATATCGTCGCGAGGGCTATTTTGAGGGGAATGCCGGTAGAGGAATTGGTTTTGCTAAGCGCAACCGTTACCGATCCTTTGATAGCCGCAATAAGTTCAGTTCCGCGAGTGATTGACATTCGAATTCACTTTGATTTCGTCTTGTGGGGTGCAGGGGTGTTCCAGAAACTACCCGAGAATCTCACCGTAGATCGAATTACTTTCAGTACTCATTTCTGGCGTCATAGTTGTACGCATGACGTTGGTTACTGGCAGCAACAAAGAATTGCCCGGAGAATTTGGTCCTAAATTTAATCGTGGAGAGCATAATCCTTTTATTAATCTGGGAGATTTTTTGAATTATCAGAGTAATCCGCATCATTGGCGTTTTTTGTTTGAACGTACTAAAACTAATTTGTCGCGGATACCCTGTGACTCATGTCAGCCTACTTCCGCAAGTCGTTCAAGATCGCCCCAGGGATTCACATCAACTTATCCAAGCGTGGCACCGGCATCTCGATAGGTGCCCGCGGTGCACACATTTCG
>JAYTHU010000023.1:0-1920 GCA_043732305.1 Oligoflexia bacterium | reverse complement strand
CTGGCATCTCGCATAGCTGATTTCTCTCCACGAGACCAGAGTGCCGCGAGTGCCGGAAGTGCCGCTGTGCCGACGCTCACCGCAAATAAAGAAAGAGGCAATTCTAAAATTCTATCGGCCCAAAAAATCCAAGAGTTACTGCCCTCCTCCAAATGACTCGCAAGATAAGTATTGATGATCACACCCAACTGCATGACAGATAGACCCAGAATACTTGGTCCCATGGCTTTAAAAACTTTTCGGACCGCCGGATTTCCCCACCACTTAGTAAATTTCGGAAAAAACCCGCGCTTGATCAGAGATGGAATTAAAATTCCCAGCTGCAAAAAGCCACCGGCCACCGAAGACCAAGCCAAAACATCACTCGGAATTGCAAAGAACTGACGGAAAAATAAAATTCCAGCAATCATAGCCACGTTCCACAGAGCAGGTGCCACCGCCGGTAGCCAGAACATCCGCAAAGTATTTAATATTCCCATGGCATAGGCGTACAAGCTCACGAGCATGATGTAGCAAAACATGATCTTGGTTTGATGAATGGTGAGGTCGACTTTTCCTGGGACCGAAGTGTAAGCAGCGCCCTGAGTGAGAGGCTTGACCAACCATTCAGGACCCCAGGTGCCAATAAATGTGAGAATTGATAACACGACAAAAAGCATTGTGAAAACGGCCGAGCAGAGTTCGCGAGCCCCTTTTTTATCATCGTTTTTAATAAAGTCGGTGAGAACCGGAATGAAACTTACGGTGAGTGCGCCTTCGCCAAAAAGTCTTCGGAACAAATTAGGAAGCCTGAAAGCCACGAAGAACGCGTCGGTGGCGGTTCTAGAGAAGAAATGGGCGATAGCAATGTCTCTTACGAAACCCAAACCTCTGCTAGTCAAAGTCCCTAATGCCACTAAAATGGCCGAAACTGTGACTTGCTGTCGCTCTTGTTCCCGAGTGTTTGATGCCTCCGGCATGGCTTTAGACATGTTTTCCATTGCAGTCCCCTACATTTTTCCCTAGACGATGTTGTGTTCCCAGTGATATCTCAGATGTCCATAGACATCCATTTCATTGTGAATCCAGGAGGATTAATTGGCTACACATAAATCAGCGGAAAAACGTGCGCGACAAGCAAAACGCAAAACAACCCGTAACACTTCCCTTAAATCAGCGCTTAAAACATTCGAACGCCGTGTTCGCGTGGCCGTCGAGAAAAAAGACATGAAGGTTGCAATGGAAGCATTGAAAACTTTCGCTTCTGCTTTTGATAAAGCAGCAAGCAAAGGAATCGTTCATGCCAAGAAAGCTTCTCGTAAAGTGAGTCGCTTGGCACAAATCGTTAGTGATCTCAAAGAATAGTTAGATTGCCTTCGATTGCCTCTCCGGCGGTTTTCAAGGCGATATAATCTCTGATCATTCGTTTGCATTCAAATTCTAGATCTAGAAATTTGATTCCGAAGTGACGGCTCTTGCCGTCATTTTTTTGCTCGCGTTTATATAAAATCTCACCCATCACAGTGATGAAGCCTTTTTGCGGCACAAAAAAACTGAGCGTGATCGGCTGCCCAATCACCATGTCTTTTGATGACCGAAACAAAATCCCACCTTCACCAATCTCCGCTGAAGTCACCAACTCAAAACGCGCCATATGCAATAGCCCAAGCGGCTGACTAAATTTCCGTCTTGGAAACTGCCTGGAATATTTTGCTTCAGTTTGAGCCATTGGCTCTGGCACTAATTTGATGTCACCCATAATTAAGTTTCGGAGTTTTATGAGAGAAAATTGAGGGGAAAAGACTTCGTGCGGGCAGCATTGCGAGGAAGGAATATTTTGCTGCACGAATCTGCGCATCGCAAAGTAGCTGGACTAGACCGATAGCTAGACCAACTGCGCTATTGAATTTTTTAATTTTTCACAAACAAGTTCCTGCTCGA
>JAYTHU010000022.1:0-1922 GCA_043732305.1 Oligoflexia bacterium | reverse complement strand
CGATTGGCTCAGCGGTAGAGCACCACATTGACATTGTGGGGGTCACTGGTTCGATCCCAGTATCGTCCACCAAGATATAGCCTCGATTCACGCTCAATGTGAGCGGATCGGGGCTTTTTCTTTCTCTCCGTGCCAGATACGTGCCAGATGGTACTAAAAAAGTGTTGCTACTTTAGAGCAAAATTGAGAGAACCCGCGTAATTGAAGAAAATGTAAATTCCTTCCTTTTTCTAAATGCGTCAAAATGTCATGAGGTACCACGTTTTCCTCTTCATGGGTGGATAAAAGGATCTGCAGATTCGAGCTCATTCTCATTCAAAAATGAAATAATGCTCATTCATGTTGCTCGTTTAGCCGACTCTTGATTGGGAGCCTAATGAATACCTTAAAACAAGTATTGAGCAGGTAGGAATCTTGGCTACTGATTTTAGACTCAATGAAATAGGTTGGAAATCCTTTCAAGATTTGTGTGGAACCATTGGCCGCGAGATTTGGGGTCAAAATTTTCAGATCTTTTCAAGTAGTAATGACGAGGGAATGGATGGAGCATTCAATTGCAATTGGAAGTCATTGGACGGAACTGCGATCTCAGGACCATCGGTTGTGCAATGTAAACACTTCTCCGAAATCAATGCATCCCTGACGCTAAGTTCGATCTCTGGAGAATTACCCAAAATAGAAGCCCTTGTGAAATCGGGGATTTGCGAGAATTACATTGTGATTTCCAACGGGAAATGCACGGTTCCATCTCGGAATGCAATCGTTAAGGCGGTCAAGCAGGCAGGCGCGAAAGAATGTCTGGTTTACCCTCTCGAATGGATTCAAGAGACCATTCGCGAAAGTCGCAATCTTCGTATGAAAGTTCCTAGGCTCTATGGTCTAGGTGACTTGAGTCAAATAATTGATGAGCGAGCTTATGCTCAGGCGAAATCCCTTCTAGCAACTCTAGAATACGATTTAGAAACATTTGTTCCGACTGAAAGTTATCTAAAGGCCGCTGAATGTCTCCAAAAGAATCACTTGGTTGTCTTATTGGGAGAACCCGCTGCTGGCAAGAGCGTAATTGCATCAACCCTGGCCCTAGTAGCGACAGATCAGTGGGATTGTCTAACCATAAAAGTGGAAAGCCCTGAAGCATTTGTCGAGTTTTGGAATCCGGATGAACCTAAACAATTTTTTTGGATTGACGACGCTTTTGGAGCTACACAATTGCAAGAGGAATTGGTTCATCGATGGAACTCAATTCTTCCGAAAATGAAAGCAGCGATAAATAAAGGGGCAAACATTGTCATAACTTCACGAGATTACATCTGGAAGGAAGCAACAAATCACCTCAAAGTTACAACCTGGCCAGAATTGGAAAGCAAACAGATCATCATTGAAGTTGAGAAAATTTCAAATTCGGAAAAGGAACTGATTCTTTACAATCACATAAAATTTGGAAATCAAGAGAAAGATTACCGTTCCAAAATAAAACCTTTCCTACCGGAAATAGTCGAAAACTCCAGATTTTTGCCTGAACTTGCTAGGCGCTTGGGAGATTCTAACTTCACCCAGGAACTTTCGTTAACAAAACGTGAACTGAAGAACTTTATAGAACTCCCAGAAGCATTCCTTCTGGGAGTTGTTAAGACTCTAGGTGACTCTTCAAAGGCAGCACTTACATTAATTGTCATGTCCGTCCATGGACTTCCCTCTCCTTTTAGGGCTGATGAAATCCAGGAGAAAGTTCTAGAAACTTTGGGAGTGACCCAGTCCGCCGTTCGAAGATCACTGACTGCTATGGATGGAAGTCTTATAAAGATTTTGACAGACATAAATGGCTCAAAATCTTACACAGCAAGGCATCCAACGATAGTTGATGCAATGACTAGTTTGATGTCCCAAGACTCTGAGCTCTTGGAGATTTACCTCAGAATGGC
>JAYTHU010000021.1:0-1924 GCA_043732305.1 Oligoflexia bacterium | reverse complement strand
AAATGTGCTCATTTCATAACGAACAAAATGGCACGTTCTGGGGTGCGCAAGCCAACCTCTGATCTATAAAAACAAACGGTAATCCACTTTCAAGATACCCGCAATTCGCATAGCCATGGCCTTCCCAATAGGACGCTTTCCCAACTCCATTTTTGAAAGATTGCTTTGGCTGACCCCAAGTTTTGAAGCCAAGTGGACTTGGCTTAAACCCTCTTTAATCCGCGCACCTTGAAGGCTTGCACCGGGCCGACTAAATTTGCTATCAAGTGATCTCATTGTTTCAGATTTATTTGCAGAAACTATGTCGCCATCGGCGTCAATTGTGCCTCGCAAGAGAACGAGAACCGCCTTGGCGGTTTCCCTAGGAACTTTAAACCGCTCGTTGCCCACACTCACTATTTCAGTAAGGAGCTTTTTCATGGGTGCCGACATAGTATACCTCCACAATTCCCTGTTTATGATCAACCACTTCCCAGCAAGCCACATAAGTTGGCCGACCGGATTTAAGATGACAGTGATGCTGTGTTTTGGTCAATTTGCTGTAGTTCTTCCAGTTCCCACGAACTGGCCCAAGCAGCTCAATTTCCCGAATCAAAGCCCTGAAGGATACCTGAACTTGTTCAGGTAAATCTTGCAGTTGCTTTTCTAGTTTTCGTTTCCATTGAAGAGTCCAAGCCATCTGATCTTAAATATAGGTCTTTTTTTGACCTATGTCAATAAATTTCGGCCCCAGCAAAAATCGTCAAATGTGATCAGAAGTTTTTCGATAAACAATTAAAATGCGAGGTCCATTCTTCAAAAAAAATCAGCCTAAAGACCTAGTTCCACTCATTATTTTGATATTTGGAAGATACTATTATCTCCCACACAAAATCTGAAATTTGGCGATATATTTGCAGGGTCAAATAATTGAACTTGTTCTCGAAATTTTTTCTTGCAATTCCTATAGGAGACTTGATATGCGCCAATCAAAAGTTCTTTCGGTTTTATTTATTAGTTTTTTCTTAGCCACGATTTATCTTGGTTTTTCAGACTTTTGTCTTGGTGCAGTTCAATTTGTAATTGGTGGAAGTATTCTGGAAAATGACGAATATCTCATAATTACAGATATCATCAGGAGCGGAAATGGCGGCGTTGTAAAAGTCAAAGACTACTGGGGTAGAATATATAGCTATGACCTTCAAAAGTTAGAGCGGACGGAGCTGCGGTATCCTGGGATTTATAAATCAGCTACGCAGGTTAGGGTATTTCCTGAAATTTTAGTGGGCGGCGAGGTCAATATCCGAGGTCGACGCTTCATAATTTCTTATGTGAATAAAGATGATCCGGCGAGCGATATTAAGGTCGTCGATCTATTTGGAAGTAGTTACTCATATAACGCCGAATTTTTGACAAAAAATATCAGAAACTATAAATATCCCTATCGCACGCCTGAAGAAGTGACGGCGGCACGTATGGAGGCAAAGCTTCCTCCGTTGAAGGCTAATGAAATTGAAAAGTACGCAATTGAAATAACTGAGGCAATGTATTCGGACATAAGCCTCGCTACTTATCGTAGCAGTAGCCATAAGCCCACTGGAGCAGATTTCAATAGAGCAACTTTTGAGAAAAGAAGAAACTTGGCAAATGGAATTTCTGCAGCTATTGAATCTCGTATTGAGGGGATAGATAATCTGCTCCTCCAATTGGCCATGACAGAAATTGCAAGAGATATGCGATCTTTACCTCAAAAAGGCTATGGGGATGCATCTTACTGGTCTGCGATTCTGGGGCAGCAAGCAACTGTCATGCGAAGAGTGGCGCAAAAACTAGATACAATTTCTGCTGTTCTCAAGAAGACTGACGCCGAGGCAGTGAATGTTCCTAAAGAGTTAGGCCTTTCATGCGAAGATCTGTTTGCAATGTGACCGATCCATTGTCAGCC
>JAYTHU010000020.1:0-19087 GCA_043732305.1 Oligoflexia bacterium | reverse complement strand
GTTGAAGAAGGAATTGTGGCCGGTGGCGGTGTCGCTTTATTGCGCGCAGCTCAAGTCCTCAAGAACTTCAAAGTTCAAGACTCCATGAAATGGGGAGTGGACATCATTCGCAAATCTTGTGAAGAACCCATCCGTCAGATTGCTATCAACGCAGGTCTTGATGGTGCGATTGTGGTCGACAAGGTTTTGAATGACAAGAATCCTAACTTTGGTTTCAACGCCTACTCTGAAGAGTACAGCGATTTGATCAAAGACGGTGTTATTGATCCTGTGAAAGTTGTGCGATCTGCATTGCAAAATGCGGCAAGCATCTCTTCCTTGATGTTGACCACCGAAACCATGATTGCTGATAAACCCCGCAAAGAAGGTTCTGCACCACAAGGTGGCGGAATGGGCGGCATGGGCGGAATGGACATGATGTAAGGGGTTAAAAATGTAGCGGCACTTAAGGATGCATCACACATGTAACTTAAGAGCTGTCTTCACCAACTGCCTTTTTGGGCCAGGACGCGCCCAAGAAGACGGCGAAAAACATTATAAAAAACCCGACTTAATCGTCGGGTTTTTTATTGCCTCGAATAAATTGAATTATCTAGAAGTAGTAATCCAGCCCACCGAGGAGCGTGAATAAAGTTTGACTAGAACTTTGACCACTATCACCGCGAGTACCAACTCCCGTGAAGGTCGCCGAGTAGAAATCAAAATCGAGCATCGCGTGAACCTTAAAATTATTTGTTAGTTTATAAGATCCACCAATTCCTAAAGTGGTGATGGTCACGCTGCTGGCGGCTCCACTAGTGAGCGGCGTCTCCTGAAGCGAGGGAAACAGTGCGGTGGTGAACTGAGCCTCGAGCACATAGATTTTTTCTGGATCGAGCGGAACCATCCCACCAATTGCAAGGTTCAATCCGTTGTACGAAGTAGACGTAAAAGCGAGAGGGGTTGAAGAGTCAACGAAGAGAGAGTATTTATAAAACCCCATACTGACTTTTAGTTGCGGACCCCAGAAATCGTCTTGAAGAAGAAATTTATAACCCACGTGGAGATCATAGATCGCATCGTTGGCGGTTAAAGTTCCGGGATTACTGCCGGGGAGTGGATTGCCCATACTGAAAAGGCCTTCGCGAATCTCTGATCCAAGATACCAATTTTGGGTGAGCCACAGCTCCCCGCGAAATTGCAATTGTGGATAAAACGCATTCTGGCCTGTGAATGATCCGCTGGTCTGCAATGAAGTGGAATAATTTATACTTCCCAGGCCTAAGCCAATTCCGACAAATCCCAGTGAAGGTTGCTTGTCAGGACGCCATTCATGCGGATTTTTTCCGAAACTCGTTTGATCCTGTTTAGAAAAAGGAGCCCCCCCCGGAACATTGCCATTTAAATCTGTTTCTGCATAAGAAACAAAATCTATGCCAGAAACCTTACTGTCCTTAGTGATCACACCAGATTCTTTTTCATTGAGAATAATTGCAAAACTCAGTTTCTGTTCAGCTTTTACAATTTTTATTTTTCCAATGATTTCTTTTTCCGAAGTCAGAATAAAATTAAATTTTGGATGACGCTTTACCGAAATAATTTGTTCAACGGTGAGAACTGTATCGGCTTTCACGCCATCGAGCAGTCCTATATCTATTGTCACTCTTTGATTTTGACGACTTAAAATCAAGCCTTTGTATGGAAGTTTGTTGATGGATTTATCATAGAGGTCGCCGATTTTTCGGTCGAGATCGGAGAGCTGAAAACGAGGATCGTTCTCGATTTTTTCCGTAGCCAAAAGTAATCCATCCGAAGCTAGAAATAAATCGAGCGTGATATTCATGTTTTTTTCACTTTTGATAATCTTTGCGATAACAAAAGCGTCTGAAGAATTTTTCTGCCCAAGTGTTCGCACCAGGGCCGGCTGAGCCTCGTAATCGTCAAGTGTGAGCCGAGGGTCGACTTCTTTGATTTCAGCCAAAGTGAAGCGATGACTATCGGTGATCGTGGAGGCGAGTTTGTTTTCTACGTTGCGAGAATAAAGACCATTCACATTGTCGCTACTTGGAAGAACCCCAATGCTATGGACCGTGAGATTTTTATCGGTTTCACTTAAATAAGAATTGCGCACATTGTTTTTTTTCTGTGCGTGCGCAATGGACGGTGAAAATCCCAGGGCTAGGCCAAGAGATAAGCATAGAATATTCTGTCGCACATTGCCGTTTGTCAAAGTTGTGTTCCCCATTGCTTCCCCTAGTCTATCAAAGAACTAAAACTTCTGAAATCAAAAGCCCGCTATCTGGTCCTTGGTCCGTTAAAAAAGATCGACATATTTCCGAAATATGTATGAATGAGAATCTTTGCTCTGACACTTTTCATATTCATTTGTTCCGCTTCCCATGCACAGGTCATGGATCCATCTCTCTTGATGTTTACTCCATCCGCAACTGCCGCCACCGGTAAAGGTCTGCCGGTGGAAACGGCAATGGATACCGGTTCCGAGAATTCTTATTATGTGAAGAAGAAGAAGAAACCCTCCAAAAAGCGTGCTCCTGCAGCCGAACAAATTCCTAAAAATGACCTTGAAAAGCAAGAAGAAGCCGAAAGTACAAATGAAGAAGAGAACGTGATTTATCCAGGCACCAACCTCGATCAAAAATGCCTTATTACGACACAATCAGGATATTTTTACGAAAACCACTATGAATTTCCAATTGCCGAACAAGGAGACCAAAACTTCAGTCAAAAAATACGGAATAATTTTCTTGGTGGCGATTTAGAAATGATCGATAAATATCGCGGAAAACTTTCGGCACAAGATATCCGAAAAAATATTTTTGAGCTCAGTTTTGCGCCTGAATATGTATACAACAACTCTCAGAGCAATTATTATTTTAGAAACTACAATTACAATTCTCCCGCCATTGAAGTGACGACGGAAATTTGGATCACACCATTTTTGGGGATTGGTGTCGACTACGACACGTCCCTACTGGCTGCGGTTTTCGATAGTCCGACAACAAACGCATTGAGTAATGTGACAGAACAGACACTCAATTTTGGCTTAAAGTTTCGACGGTTTTTCAGTCCACTTCCAAACAGTTCTTCGCTGGCTTTTGGTTTGAATTATACTGATCATCAATTCCAAGTACCGATTGGAGATAGTGTCCGCATGTCCACCCGGAATCGCGGCGCGCAGATGTTTTTTGATTTTGCCATCCCAAGTTCGCGACACTACCTATGGAATTTTGGGTTCAATCTTTCTCCATCGCTCTCCAACGAAGAGTCCACCAGCGGCAGCAATTTTACTTCAGGCCAATCTGGTCAAACACTAGGTTATGGCGGCTACATTGGTGGAGAATATCGTTTCAGTCGCGCAATCCAAACTTTTTTTAAACTTTCCACCGAAGTTTACAAAAATCAATTCTCCGGTGCCTCCCGCGGTATTGACCCCACCACCTCCGCCACCGTCACCAACGTTAACGTGAATGACGTATTTTATTTCTTCACTCTCGGCGTGCGAGTTGGCAGATAAAAAATAGCGACGTTCTAATTGTGAGAATATTTTGTCCTTTTGCTAACGCCAATAACTTTTATGGTGGATCTTTCGTTGACCGCAGCAGTACGAAAAAGTTAAATCGTGCCTTTTTTGGGCTCGGTGAAGAATAGTTTTTTAACAATGAAATAGACGCCGACGATGGCGAGGACAAGGAGGATGTAGCGTTCGGCGCGACGGGCGTAGTGGAAGCCAATGTCTAGTTCGTCGCCGAAGTAATAGCCAAGATAAATCCAGATGGGCACACTAATTATTGCAGCCAAAAAATCCAAAATTAAAAAAGTAGAAATCCGTACGCCTGCGATTCCTGCGGCAAGATATACGGGAGCACGAAGACCGGCCAAAAATCGCGCGATGAAACAAACCTTGCGGGCATTCTTCTTTAGTTTTTCTGTTGCATAGTTCAAACGCTCGGGAGTGATGATGTGCTTGATGATTGGAAGTTTTAAAATCTTTCGACCAAAAATTCGACCGAGCATAAACAAAATAAAATCACCAGCGAGAACGCCAAATAGACAAACCACAATTGTTGGAATCAGGCGAATATTTTCAAGGTAAGAAAGATAACCACTGATCACCAGCGTAATGTCTTCCGGCATTGGAAGACCTAGACCACAAGCAAGCAACACTCCGAAGATGCTGCCATAGGCATACATTCCTTGAAGATTACTTACCTTATCTAGTACTTGGTCCAGAATACCTGGCGACATGCGTTCCTTCTATTTACCGGTTTGTCTTAGTGCACAGAGAGAGTCTATACTATCAATATGAGAAAGCTCAATGTCCTCCTTGTCGATGATGCTCCTTTTGTTCGGGACATACTCCGGCAAATTTTTACAAAAGGCGGCCATACAGTGGTCGGCGAGGCCGAGAACGGCATTGAAGCCGTTGATAAAGCTCTTAAACTGAAGCCTGATTTGATTATCATGGACATTGTCATGCCTCTGAAAAGTGGTGTGCAGGCAACGATCGAAATAAAAGAGCTGCATCCAGAAATTAGAGTTATTGCGTGCAGCACACTCGATCAAGAAAATATGTTGTTAAAAGTAATGGAAGCCGGCGCGGAAGCATTTATCAATAAGC
The DNA here is from genome assembly GCA_043732305.1 of Oligoflexia bacterium. Lineage (GTDB taxonomy): Bacteria > Bdellovibrionota > Bdellovibrionia > JABDDW01 > JABDDW01 > JAYTHU01. The sequence continues at coordinate 14,469 of JAYTHU010000020.1, read as the reverse complement.
CGTTCGATGTGAAACAAGTCAACGATGTCGTAGCAAAGCTTTTTAAGGAATAAACACGGAGGATCTATGATCAAGGATTTTTTCTTCATGGTAAAAATGTTGGGCCTCACCATTCTCGTGGTGCTAGTCATGCAATTCAAAGTAGGAGAAAAAACTCTAGATCAAAATCTCCATGCTTGGCTGGCAGAATCTGTTTTTGTTGATTACATTCAAACTTCTATCGATGGTGGAATCGCAGTGACCAGAACAGGTTACAAAAAAATGCACGGAACTATTCAAGCGACGCTTAATAAGTTCGGTAAACATCACGCCAAAGATGAGCGTGGCATTGGTATGAATATCAAACGTTACAATGCAAAAGACTCTGAAAATGACAATGGGGACGATCCCGTGATCCTTCCCCATTCAAAATCTCTCACTCAAAAACCGCACTAAAAATCACCTGCGGATAATTAATATCCGCAGCGACCGATTACAAAAGTTTTGTAACCTACAGATTGCGAACCACCTTCAGCATGATTTGAACCCGCGCGAATAACATGAACATCAAAACACAATGGGATCTCACGAACAACGGATTGGAATCCACCCTTGCAAGTTGGACCACTGGCTGCTTGACCAGCCGGAGCATATGTCCAAGCGTCATGGCCATCAGCATCCACACAATCCATGACTTCATACTGACGAGTTTCCGTCATAGCACTTGCAGTTCCCATTTGAGTGCATTTGGTTTCTTCGCGATAATTTTCTGAAACTTGAGGAGTATAACCTGCTGCGACTGAATGACAAAGCGTAGCCTCACCAGTCACGGTGCATACTTCTCTGGAAACAACTACGGTTTGCAGGCAAGCAGGAACAGGGTTAATTGTTCTTAAGCCCATTCCGTTGGAACAAACATTGTTGATCGTGGTCGAGACATTCCCGACGACAACCGATGGCCATTCGATCTCGACAAATTTATTGGCTTCAACATCAGCCCAAGAGGCATCTAGATCACCAGTCAATGCATGTGCATTAAGACTTGCGGAAGCAATCAAGGCAAAAACAGCGTAAACGGATACTCCTAGTAGCTTTTTCATATTCGACCCCATTCTGGTTGTTGGTTTGACTATGTAAAAAGGTAATAGTTAACCAAAACGGAGTCAATATAAAGCAAATGGCTTAGAAGTTAGGGATGGGTTCCCTGAGTGCTAGTATCAGTTCGTCCAGATTCGTTCTGCTTGGCTGGGGCATTGTTGCCGGTGTAGGCGCCTACAGAGCTAGTGAGTTGATTATTTGGGACCTTGTCGCATCCGGCAGCAGTCGCAACTGTCAGCTGCAGCATCACCATAAAACCCGACACGAACATTATAGATTTAATCATAAATACCATCCTCCTACACTCATCTATTACAATGAACATGCCAGGGAACAGCCATCTTAAGTTATTGAAATTACTTAGTATTTTAATTTTGAAACGTCTAGAGTTTTGACATCTGCCCATTAGACTCTAGACAGGTTGGTATAGACAAGATGGCATTCGGTATTGAACCTGAAGGAAGCTCTCCATTGAATTGGAGGACAGTGTAGGGGTAGTTGATAGGCCATGTAGCTAAACGCTGAGTGAGTAACTTACAGTGAAGATAGGCAGATTCGCCCCGGCCCACAATCTCAAGATTAGCGTCATTCACTCCACATTCAGTCACCCAATGAAGTCTTGAGACCGAAGCTAATTTAGAAAAGGCGAAATGAGTGCAAACACTCTCGATCTTAAGATATTCGATTCCGCGAGGCTTTTGATTTGGCTTCAAAACTCGACATACTTCGACTTCACCAAACCTGCAGGCCAACTGTTTGAAGATTTGGGTAGAACAGACTCGCACGGGATTCTTAGTTTCGAACCGTGTTCCATCACTGCTCAGGCAAACATTGTCCACGGTTGTTGGCGGGGAAAAAGTATCGATCACAGGATAAATCCCATAGATTCCTGCCGCTAATGCCGCATTTACAAATAAAAGCGTGATCACTAAGAACAGTAATTTCATGTCAGGGAACTTTGTCGGAAGCTTTTGCGGGAATTTCTGCAGAAGGTTCTTCAGGTTTAACGACGTCAACTTGAATTACCGTGGATTTACAGCCGCTAGAAAAACAACCGTATCCAGGCTGAGTGACTCGCAAGCTTGAAGGTGCCCTACCCAAACTTCCTTCTCCATATTCAAGTTTATCTTTCGAAACTCTAACCGTGGTGTCCATGTCATATGGAACTGTCGAGTCGCTTGCGTGCGACACGACTCCAACGAGAGAAAGAGATAAAATAAAAATATTTGCGATCAAAAAGAAGTTTTTCATTACAACGTGAGAGTAACCCCAGCAGGCTGGATCAAATCAAGCAAATTGTAGAATGTGGTGGCGACTTGACTTGCCACAACTGTTCCACCGCTTCCAGAAATCACACGCTGAACTTCTCCACGAGCATTGTAAGCAATTGAAATTGCTCCAAGACCTTCGCGTTCAATATAATTCGGTTTGCCAAATTTTTCGTCATATTTGACCAAGACTTTTCTCTTCGCCTGATCTTCAATGGTCATGATGCGACCGTGGGTATCGTAGGTAAGGGTAATGCGTTGGCCATCAGTGTTGACAGCTTTAACAAGATTGCCTTTACCGTCATATGTGAATTCGCTCGCTTTTCCAGCACGCTCCACTCGACTGACTTTCTTGAATGTATTTTCATATTTTAGACCAGTCACGACGCCATCGGGAGTGATTTTCTTTTTAAGAAGTCCGTTATCGAAGTACTCGTACTTTGTGTACTTGTTGTTTTTGTTGATGGTGAGTGGGCGTCCAATATCGTTGTAAACAACCTCAACTGTTTGCTCGTTTTCAACAGTGCGGCTCTTTTTTAAGAACAAACCATTTTTGTCTGAACGCATCTCGTACCAAAATTCATACTTGGCATGCACAACAATTTTTGCTTTGCACTTTTTGACAACGTTTGCCCAGAAGTGATTTTTAGGATCATCCGTTGATGTAACGTACTCATAAGATTCAACGCAACCGTCGATATCTTTAAGTGATGTCACCCAATCTTTGTTTTTATTGTAAGTCAGTTCTTTTGTGCTTTTATCGGGATAGGTGATCTTGATCATGTTGTGAAGATCATCATAAACATAGTTAAAGGCGTTGTTCTGAGCGGTTTTAGCATAGATCAGATCATTGAGATTTTTATATTTATACTCAGTCTTCACATTGCCTGGGCCACTGATAGCGCGGACTTTGCCATTTCCAAAATAGCTGAACGTGAGTTTACGTCCGTTATTGTCGATGACTTCTTTCAAAGTTTTTCCATCGTAATTTAAAGTGAGAAAATTTCCATTTCGATCAAAAAGTTTCTCCAACTTTCCATTGAGTTTGAATTTCTGAGTTCCACCCTCTGGAATCACTCGCACATAATAGTTGCCTTGCTTTTCGATGAAATCGGTTTCACGTCCATTGGCGAAATATTTTGTCTTATCAGCAATGGGTCTAGTGATGCCATACTTAGCTGCATATTCGGATCTCAAAGCCACATCGGTGTGAAGCTTTTTATCGAGATCACTGAGGTAACTGGCGGTTCCGCTGGAATTCTCGTTCTTCGCTTTTTCCAAAATAAGTTTGATCGTTTTTTCGACATCTTTTTCGGAAAAATTCTGAGCTTCGTAAGTCACTTCAGGACCGGCACCACAATCCGTAAACTTAAGATTGCCTTCAGCAGTCACGTTGACACTGGTTTCAAAATCCGTGCACCAACCAAAACCAAAGATGCCGTTAAAAAGAGTTCGGCTGTTGTAACCTCTTTGAATTTTCAAATCGTAACCGGTGCCTGAGACCACCATATCCACCCAGGTGTCGGCAAAGTTCGCGTTTTTTAAATCAACCAACGCTTGTGACGAAGTTTGGTAACCTAGAAAAATCAGGAAGAAGGATAGAAAAAACGCATTGGTGAGAACAAGCTTTCGCATGAAAAAATACTCCGGTCTTTAGAGTTATTAGAGGAGACTGTGTTGGCCATCTTTTGAGATGGGCCTCAGACCTTAATTTTAACGATTTTTTGGATCATGATGCTACCAATAATTTCAAGCATCAGCATAATGCTAAGAAGTAGCCAGCCCAAGGGCCGGGTGAACATGGGTTCAATCATCGAGCGATTGGTGAACCACATGATAATCATTAGAACGAGCGGCATGAGAGAAATGATGGCTCCTTGCATGACTCCCTGTGCAGTGAGTGCAGATATCTTTTTTTCGATCTTTACTCTTTCACGGATTGTTTTAACGATCGTGTCAAAAGTCTCGGAAACGTTACCGCCAGTGTCTTTGAGCAGATTGACGGCGATGACAAACATTTGAACGTCGGGACGAGGAATTCTTTTAGCAAGTTCGTTGAAAACTTCCTCAACACTGACACCAACTAGGTTTTGAGAAAGCATAAGTGCAAATTCTTGACTGATTGGATCTGGCATATTGTCGACCACAATTTTTAGCGCTTGCGTGATACTCAAGCCAGATTTTAATCCACTCGACATGAGCGTGAGGCCGTCGACCATTTGGTCTACAAATACACCGGCTCTGCGGCCCGCATACATATCAACTAGCAACTTGGGAAGTCTCCATCCCAAAACTGTGACCACCGATCCCACAATAAGTCCCGCGATCACATGAGGATAGAGAACAATAAAAAACAAACCACCAATTCCAAAACTCACCATGAGCATAGCGCCGGTTACTTTTTTGGCATCGACTTCAACAAACATCAGATCTAATTTTTTTATGACATATTCGCGATTGCCTAAACTTTGATCTTTGAGCCAGCGAAGAAGTCGCTCGGCGTTCAAATAAGTGATGACAAATAGACTTAAACCCACGCCCGGAATGACAAACCATTCAGAGCCGAAGACGGCCATCATTTGTCAGTACCCGTTTTCGCAAGTGTGGGGGTAACCACGGGAGCTGAGAAAAGAGTGCGAGGAACTTTGATTCCCTTTTTTTCGAATTCTTGGATAAAGGTGGGAACAAACCCTGAAGATTGAAATTGCCCGATGATTTTTCTATTTTTATCCATGCCTTCTTCTTTGTATCGATAAACTTCTTGAAGCGTGACCACTTCACCCGACATGCCGACAACTTCAGTGATGCTCATTATTTTTCGAGAACCATCGCTCAAGCGAGAAATTTGAATAAATAAATCGACGGCGCCTGCGATCTGTTCACGGATAGCTTTTGCAGGCAAATCCATTCCGGCCATGAGGCATAAAGTTTCTAAACGACTAACTGCTTCACGTGGGCTGTTTGCATGGACAGTTGTTAAACTTCCGTCATGACCTGTGTTCATGGCTGAAAGCATATCAAGCGCTTCTCCGCCGCGACACTCTCCTACCACAATTCTATCTGGGCGCATTCTCAAAGTATTACGAATGAGATCACGAATGGTGACGGCACCCGTTCCCTCCATGCTCGCCGCTTTGGTTTCTAAACGAAGCACGTGCTCTTGTTTTAGTTGTAATTCTGCCGCATCTTCGACCGTGATAATTCTTTCTGTTGCGGGAATGAAACTTGAAAGCACATTGAGCAAAGTTGTTTTACCTGAACCCGTGCCGCCGCTGATGACAACATTGAGTTTATTTTCTATGCAGATTCTTAGAAAATCGATCATGGCATCGGTCATTGTTCCATAGCCCACATAGTCTTTGTAAGTGATTGGAACTTTCGCAAATTTACGAATGGTTATGCAAGGTCCGTCCAGCGCAAGAGGTGGAATGACGGCGTTCACGCGACTGCCATCTTTGAGACGAGCATCCACGTAAGGAGTTTTTTCGTCTATTCGGCGCCCGAGAGGAGTGACAATTCGTTCGATGACAGTCATCAATTGTTGATTGCTGGAAAAACTCAAATCAGTTTTGATGAGTCGACCATTTTTTTCCACGTAAATAAGATCTCGTCTGTTCACCATGATTTCAGAAACGGACAGGTCAGACAGTAAATCTTCGAGAGGCCCTAGTCCCAAAGCTTCATCCAAAACTTCCTTAACTATAGCGCCACGATCTTCTCTCGTTATTTGTGATTTTTCTTTTTCTAAGAGCGCAGCGATAGTTTGTTGAGTTTTGATTCGGAGTTCGTTTTCTTTACCAGAATCGCCTTGAGTGTCGGTGATTCCTTTTTTCAAATCCATCGTTTCAATCAAACCTTTGTGCAGGCGCCGCTTGAGAAGTGTACGTTCATCGACATCAGCATCTTTTTTATTCACGCCACCGGGGCGACTACCCACCGAACTTGCGGCACCCAATGCTTTGACTTGCGCTCCACCAGTGTTGAGGGCTTGAGCATTTTTAGGTTTGTTGAGTTGTCTTAGTTTTTCTAAGGTTCCACCTTGCGAAAGTTTTCTTACAATTTCATGGTAAGCAATGGACATTGGTGAGCGCGGTTGCGAAGCCACAAAAGGTGTTGCGCGAGCCAATGCTTGCGAAGCGGCAACATCATCTTGAGGAATGACACCCAAAAAAGTTTTTCTTAAAATTTGCGACGCTGTCTGCTGACTGAGGGGACTCGATTGACTTACTTTATTTAAAATCACCTGGAACATATCGAGAGGAAACATCATCGTCATGAGTTGGGAAAGCATTTTGGCAGTCTGATTTACTGTCAGGATTTCCGGTTGGGCGATAGTCAGACAAACTGATGAAAGCTCCAGTGCGGCAAGTTGCGCCTCTCCCAATTGCGTTCCAATATCCACAATAATGTACTGATAAAAATGACTTAAATTTTCAAGAGCTTTCTTCAGCAAGGTCGGGTCTATTTCAAAATTATCACTTGGGGATTTGGAAGCGGCAATATAATGAATCCCACTTGCATGAGGGGTCACAAGCATTCCGAGAGTTCCTTGACCGATGCCACCGGAAAACACGGAAACTTCTGTTATTGTCTTTTGTGGTTTAAGTCCAAGAATAAAATTTTGATCTCCGCAACTTTGCGCATCAAGATCAATCAAAAGCACACGTGCTTTAAGTTCAAGCAACATTGCTTGCGCAAAATTTGCAGCAAAAATACTTTTGCCCACGCCACCCTTACCACCAGTGACCGTGATCAAATGACATTGTGGATTGATCGCCATTTTATTACTCCTAACTTCTAGATCGGCTACTGAAGGCGTGAGCTGGAGCCCGGTTTCCCGGCGAGACTTTTGTCATCGGGAACGGCACACATCAACTTATGCGCAGTCGCGAGCTGGCCGTACGTCGAGAGTTCTTTGGACAAATCACAAATAGCTTTGGCCTCGTAAGACTGAGGAGTTTCCAATGGGCAGGCATTCTGAGGACTCAATCTCAACGGAAACTGATGCGGGTCTGCCATAGGGCCGAATTTATCCTTCATGTAATTGTTGAGTCGATCGTCGGAGGCATGAAACCTTTCGTATACCCATTCGCTCAAGCTATTAATTTCAACGGTGACGTTGCCCATTGATGTCTTCACTGGCCAACTATTCTGACAAGTTGGGTTGTTATTGATCTGATCAATCACTCCATCTGACAATTGCTTTTCTTGTTCTGCATTATATTTTCCGACCATCTTGCACATGAAACTACGCATGGGAGCTGAAAGATTCTTTTCCAAAATCGCGGCCACGGAATTTGTGAAACCAAGTTTTCTACAATCACCCAAACTGGAAATGCCAGAACGCATATCCATTGATTGAGTGAGTGCCATAACTTCGCTTTCTTGCAGCGGCACACCCCATTTTTCAGCGCAGTGACTAACAACGTAATGGGTCGCCATCGTATTTGTAATTTGAGACACCGCCATGGCTCCGCCAATCACGTCGAATGATTTCATTGATTTAGCTTCGGCGGCATTCATGTCTCTCATTATTCTTGTTTGCTTGATGCGTTTTTCGCGGGCGAGTTCGACTAAATCTTGTTTTGCAGACAACATTTGGACGTCCGCATTTTCTGGATATCCAGACTCACGGGAAACTGTTTGATAAATTTTTTGCATTCTTCCCAAGGAGTATCCCATTGAATCAACCATATGAAACATCGTCTCTTTAACAACTATTTCAGCAGGGTTTTCGATTCCAATTTTCCTAAAAGATTCTTTCGAATGTTCACACGCGTACATCACCGTCCGTTGGAAAATGTCATTTGATTTCCCATGACCATAGTCGTTGAATTTTTCGAGAAAATAATTTCCCTTCAACCGAGGATCAGCATTCATTTCTGATTTAAGCTTCAAATAATCTTCGTAATAAAATTCCCCACGTGGCTTTTCAAAATTAGGAAGAGAAGATTTCTTTTTCAGCTCATAAAAAACTTCGAGTGCTTTTTTATAAGATGAATCGAGTTTTATATCTACAATCCTGAGGTTCTTGAAATACTCGTAAAATGCTTGAGCCTTGGGATTGAGCTTTCCGAGTCTTCCCATCAGGAAAAGTCCACCAGCCGCGGAATCATAATTAAGAATATTTTCGCAGTTCGCGGGAGAGTTTCCGTTTCCACATTTCACGCGCTCCTTAAGCAAATCTAAATCGCTATCAGAGCAATCGGCAAACACGCGTAAAGTGCTGAAAATGGAAATAATCACAAGGATTGTGCGTATCCCCATGTTGCTCACTGTTTGAGTCTAAATTTCTTTTTGATTTCGTCAGAGCCTTCACTCGCAGAATTCATAATCACCGGAGTGATGAAAACTACGAATTGACTTTGATTATGCTGAAATTGCTTGCTCGCAAGAAGAGAGAAAATAGGATTTGAATTAGCCGTAGACGGCAACCGATTAAAACCAGTACTAGAATCATTTCCTACAAGCCCGCCGATTGCTGCGCTCTGATTGCTACGCACCGTCACGCGAGTCTGAATGGTGTTGTTACTAATGAGAGGGCCTTTCTCCGTTTGTCCTATTAAACTTTTTAAACTGAAAGTCACCGTCATTGCGACTCGGTCAGATTTCGCATTAACCACACGCGGGGTGATGTTGGTGTCTATACCTGCTTCTTCAAAGGCAGTCGAAAGTTGGCCGTATTGATTTTGAACGCTGTATGGCACGCGCGTGATTGACCTGATCACGCCAGGGCTACCATCTTCTACGATCACACTAGAACTTTTCAGCACTCGAGCAAAACCGTGGGCTTTTGCAAAGTTTAAAGATGGAAGCAAATTGCTAATGGTTCCCGTGAGAGTAGAAATGAATCCACCCGCCGCACTTGAATTGGTGGCACTAAACTGAAGACCAGAATCGTCCTTAAGCGAAGGAGCCCACTGAAATTTAAAACTCTTGTTGTAGTCTTTTTGGAGCTCAACATAATGAACAATTAATTTTATGGTTTTAGTTGGAGGTTGTTCTGCGGGAGGTTTGACCGCAAGCAGATTAATAACAGAATCGATTTTACGCTTTTTAACCACTCCAGCAGATTCAGCAGCCTCGACAACCACGTCTGGCACATAGGTTTTAGCAATGATTTCAGCTTTAATTTTTTCTGCTTCATTACCGGCCACGCCTTCAAGCAAGAATTTTTCATTCACGGCGCGCACATGAATTTCAGGATTTCCGATATCTTTTTCGATCATCTCCGCTATTTTCTTTTGCGCGAGGGGACTCATAACCACCAAACTTGAAGCAGCATCACCAAATTGAGTGACCACATTAAAAATACGGTTCATATCGCGGGGCAAAAGTATTTCTCCATCAACCACGACTTTGTTGTTCATGATTCTAAAATTAATACCTTCGATGTCTTTAAGTGCATCACGAATTTGGTTCATGACATTACCAAGATCATTTTTTCTGACGATTATAATATACTCGGTCACCACGGAGCCAGCAGCATTTCTTAAAGTAAAATTAGTTTTGCCGGGACCAGTAGGTTCAAAGCGAATGGTTTTCAACTCTTTGGCAATAGAAATCTTCACCACATTTTTATTGTAGCTAGGATCTTCACTGAGTGAGTCCGGCATGTTTGCAACGTGCTCTTCTTTTGTTAGTCCCAACGTGAGAGTGAGATAATTAGTTTTTGATTTTGCCAAGACTGGCAAAGAGGCCAAAATCAAAAAGGCGACCGTGCCTATATTTAGAAATTTTCTAAATTCCATTTGATTCCCTCTCAATTACCGTTAAATTTAGCATCACTGCCACGCATTTCAATAAAAGACGGGCCTCTTGGTTTCGACGGAACGACTGGAGCCTTTTGCATTTGTAGCAATTTTATTTGCATAGCTTTTTCACTGTCGACTCCGAGCACAGAATCAATAGTACTCGTTGGAATACGATTTACTGTTTTGTCGTTTGAATTTCTAAGCGTAAGAAAGATTGAACCTGGAGCCACACTGGAAATGTAAGTAAGATTTTGGGCTTCTTTCGGAGAAACTTCCAAAGTGATAGTAGCATAACCCGTGTCACCGTTTAGATTTTTATAAGCAGGTTTTCCGTTAACCGCGTCAAGTTGCAAGGCACGAGGAATATTATTAGTTACATTTAAGCCCGTCGCTAAAACCAATACATCTTGGAGCAAGGTCTTAACTTCACGACGTTCTGTTTTAGCATCGCCGTAACTGATGCTTGTCAAAACATCAATACGGTCTCCCGGTCTGATGAGTTTTCCAACTCCACGGACTTCGTCCACAGGAATAGAAACCGCACGTTTGTCCGGCGCCACCTGCAAAGAAAGACCGGTATGTGCTCCCGGGGATAAAAGTTTAGTAAATAAGATTTGTTCACCTTTTTTGATAGGGGTTGCCGAAACTAAGCCAATGGCATCGTCAGGATTTTCCACCACAGCGGGCTGCATGAAATCGACGGGCATTTCTGTTTGAGACACCATTGTCTCATCCAAAGTTTGCATTTCCATGATGTCTTTAGTGGCGACAAGTACGGATTTTGTGGTTCCGTATTTTTTATCGTAGGTTGCTTTTTGCTCTTGGGTGTAACTATAAATCAGAAACATAGCAAACATTGCGCATCCCAGCGATAGCCAAAATGTCTTAGGATTAGTCCCTTGCATTTTCCCCTGCCCCTTTTAATCTTGCGCGCATTGCGCGTCCGTACAAATTCCGTAACCCGACTTAACGTAAATTGTTGATGTCTTTTGTTCTTCTGCGAATCCCAGTTTTCCAACACCCACGTTGCCCTGATTTCTAAAACTCGAATCAGCTTGCGTGATAGTTCGTCCGACCGCAGGAATCTGTGTGATATTGTTCTCTGGGAGAGATTCATCGGTTATCATATGAATACGCTCATGACCCTGAACGGTATTTGCAAATTGAAGTTCGGCGCTGCGATCACGACGAAGATAGTCCACATTGGGCCTATGTCTCACAGTTTCGAAAAGATAGGCACGCGCTTCGATCGAACCTAATATTCCGGTTTGAATAGCAGCATAATAATCGATGGCATAAACAGCCATGGCCATAAACGCGACCAAAAACATGATTGCTTCTACCGCCGCGTATCCACGGTCGTTTTTAGAAAAATTTAAATTAATTTTAATAGATTTTGTTTTTAACATCCGTTGTCCACCGTTGGAGCAAATCCACCGCCAGCAGTGATTCCGCCGCCTGAATAGCCCTTACTAAGCAAAATTCCGTAAACTGCATTCATTAGAGTAGTGCATTCCTCGGTCGCCGGTTCCCGCATGATGTAACTACCAACGGTAGCTTGAACAGGTTCACCAGTCGGTGATTGAACCATGTCCCCAAACAAAGGAAATTTGAAGGTCAGAAGACGAAATTTAACTATAATTTGATAACCTACAAATTGAAATTTATCAGGAAATTGGGTGTCATCGGCACCCTTACTAAGTGCGTAAGTTTTATAATCTTGGGCTCCGGTGATGTTCACATTGATCCAGTTGTTTTTAATGGCACCGTTTAAAAACGGAAGGTTATTGATAAGCGATTGTGCTTGTCCACCCGCTGCCTGCACTTGATTTGCGACAGTTGTATCTCCCGCAAAATAGGATCGTGACCCGCTAAAGGTCACATACTGAACCACTTCCGCCAAGGTCAAACCAATGCAAAGCACACTCACCAGCCCTGCAGTGCTCATGATTAAAACGCAAGCGAAGAGAAAATCCAAAGTCAGTTGTCCTGATTCAGACTTTATTCGATTCATCGGATCCAAAATTTTAGGAGCTTTTACAGCTCTCATAGTCTTTTCCTTGTAGAATGACGGTTTGGATTTGCTGGATGTATTGCCCCAAGATTCTGTTTATCCGAAGGCACCCCAAATTCAACAACATTTATTAATCTCGTCCAAGGATCTCCGAAGACTGTTTGGAAAGCCCCAGACTTTTTTAATCCTGTACTCATAGCGCTCCAAATCATGAGTCCAATAACACCAATGAGTAAAATCTCAAGAGTGGCTTGGCCTTTTTGCTTTGAACCAAAGATAGTATTACTCATCTTTTATTCCGCCCTTAGGTCCAATGGATGGACTCCAAGTTCCTTGCCCACCTGTTTTGGCAAAACCTACTCCGGTTTGAAGTCGGGCTTCCACTTGTCCATTCAAGTACGGAGTTGTGTCTTTCAAAGTGATAGGAAGATTTTTAGCCAAGCTCGAAAGCAAGACCACAAATATGGCGAGCAAAATAATCAATTCTGTCAAGGCTTGCCCAGCCGCATTCATAAAACTTCCTTTCCTCTAAATATTATTGATTTCCAAAACCTTGAATCGAGGTACTGGTGCTATCAGTTAATGAAGTAATCGCGGCTACGATTTTGCCTTTAAACAATCCCGCAATTGCGATCACGACAACTAAAATTAAAATGTACTCAAGCATTCCCTGACCACTTTGATTTTTTAAAATATTTTGCGGAGTTTTTTTGGTGGTTTTTTTCTGCGCCCTTTTCATTTCCGTTCCCCTTTTGCATAGTTCAAATTTTGAAAACACTACTAGCTAATTCTTTATCGGCTTAAGTGCTCAAAACTATACAGCTTTGTGGGGATTAAAATAAAATGACGGTGACTAAAGTCTAGACATCAATAGACCAAAGATTTTACAGGCTTAGAATGAAGCTTTCATGATCAAATGTTTGGTCGCCAGGGCTTTTACCTCGGCGGGGTCAACATCAAGGTCCATACTGTCGTCGAAATTATGAGTTTTTACTTTTAAGTCTTTAGGAACAGATAGAATTAGATTGTAACGATTTTTAATTCGTCCGCCCTCATAAAGGTAGATTAAATCGCCAGTGTGATCGGTTTCCAGGCGAACTGTTGTTTCTTGTTCAAGATCCCCAGGATTTATAGGATCACCAGTTATTTTAAAAGTAACGTCGTTTAACTTTTTAAATCTCTCGACCTGAAGCTTTGGCTTGTTGATGCGCATGAAATAAAGATTTTTATCTGCTGGCGCAAATCCTAAAATATAACTGTCGCCATTAGATAGAGTGAATATTTCGGTGGTACAAGTCACAGTGTCATTTAATCTAAAACTTATTTTTGATTCGTGAACTTCACCGGTTTCAAGGTCACCTTCCCAAATTTGTACAAAAGTGGAATATTCCTCTTGAGCAAGTCTCAATGCATTTCTTTTAAGAAAAGCGCCATTTCTTTTATTTTGGAAAAATGAATCGCCACTGGTATCTACTCTGGGTTCTCGAATAGGATTGGTTCTTCTCACCAAAGGTTGTCCTTCAAGGAGAAGCGGTATTTCAGCTTTAGAAGAAGCAGTCGTGATCACGCGAAATTTTGTTTTTTCAAGACTTACAGTGAGGCTTGTCACTTCGCCATTGAGAGTAAAACTTTGTAATTTATCTTTTTTGTGATTGCCGCCTTCGGGTCTCCATCTAAAAAGATCGATGATGGATTTCACTTTTTCAGGTGGTACTTCGCCGGCAATAATTGGTGTTGCTTCAACAGCGTTTTCATCATTGACGATCATCACTCGAGCTTTGATAAGGGAAGCGCTTGCTTCCTGAGGAACGGCGACGAATTTTTCAAGCTTAGGATCTTCATACTCAGGATCGCTGTCATCTTGATGATAAACTGCTAAGAAATCACGTTGCTTGCTTCTAATTTCGTACGGACTCATAGGAGCGCTGTAACCCAACAGCTCCTGTTGCTGCTTATTGAATTCAGTGGCGGTTTTATTGATATGCATAAGTGAAGTGAGGATTTTTTCGCAAGCGGCTCGAGAACGAAGCCATAGAGAATCGGTTGGCTTAATATTGGAATCCCCAGCAAAAGTGGACGCAGGAATACCCAAGATCAGGATCAGCGAAATTGTGGCGGCCGCAAGTTGAAGCTTCATGAGTACTACCTATTGAAAGATTTGAGCCAACCTAGCACGGGGCTTGGCGTATTAAAACCTGAGAATGATGCAAATCTGCGCAGATTGTTAGTCGCCTTGCCAATAAAAGTCACAACTGAATAGCTCTCCGTTAAAAAGCTTGGTGCGGCAGTTTGTAGAATAAATCATCGGTATTTATATGTAGATGGTTGAGGTAGCCACAACGTTGGAGGATCTTTC
>JAYTHU010000019.1:0-19156 GCA_043732305.1 Oligoflexia bacterium | reverse complement strand
GGTACCAGGTTCCTTTTGGTAGCGCATCTGCGTTAAAATCTCTTGGTTTCAAGTTCATTTTCCTTCCTTGATGAACGGTTTTTAGGTAATTTAAAAACGCATTTTTTTAAGGCAGATTTGACTGATTTAAAGTTTTGTTTTTTCGGACACTTATTAAGCCATTGTAAAGCGTTACTACAAAAGGGATCTGAAAATAAAATCTTGTCTTCCTCAACCGGAATTAATAATTTGGTAATTCCTATTTTGCCTGACAATGTTGAGAACGGATAATCCTCAACATTTTTAGAAATATTTGCTGTTACTGGATTTAGATAAACATATTTATAGACCTGATAAAAATATCTAGTATTTAGAATTGCCGTTCTATGAAAACGACCTCTGTAAATCTGATTAATTCTTCCACTTTTTTTACCCATTTGCCGACTGGTCTCACGCATAAAATAATTCATAGCTTCACTTAAATTTGATTTTGGACTTTCGATAATAAGATGGAAATGATTCGGCATTAAGACAAATGAAATAATTTTAATTCCATATGCTTTGTTTATAAACCAAAGGTAGTTTTCCATAATTTTCCATACCTCGGGCAGTGGAATCTTAAACCACTCTCGGTTAATACATCTTGCGGTGATGTGGTAGGGGCAATATGGGTAAAATGGCGGATATTTTCGAGGCATGATTATGCTAGGTGCAAAGTCCAAAACATTGCCAAGACGAACATGACGGCTATGTTCTTATAGTTCGTACAAACGCGGATATATCCGGATCACTTCCGGCCATCAACACAGTAAACCTGACGCATCTGCGCTACCATAAGTAACCAGGTACCCTGGGGTTAGGCGGATTCGAGGAGGCGTTTGGTAAAGACTTCCTCGACGTAGAGGCCTTTGGAAAGTTTGGCGGTGGATAATTTGGAGTGGGGCTTGGGGCACTCGGCAAAGATTTTAGTGAGCTTTCCATTTTCGAATGCTTCGAAAATGGTTGGATGAATATAATATTTGCGACAGATTGCTGGAGTGTTGCGCAAAGTTTCGGAGGTGTGACTCACCGTCTGCACAAAAGTTTTCTTTAAATCTTGTTGAGTTGCGGGAACTTCTTGCTCGCGTAAAAACAGTGCCGCACACACGGTTCCGCCCCAAGTGCGAAAATCTTTGGCAGTGATTGGCTCCCCAGTGATTTCTTGCAAATACTGATTCACGTGTTGAGAACTCACATTTTGTACTCGACCCTTTTGATCGCGATAATTAAATAATTCTTGCCCAGGTAAGTCCTGGCATTTGTGAACAATGCCAGCAAGAAATTTATCGTTAATTTCCACGTGATGTTGTTTGCCGCTCTTGCCTTTGAAATCAAAAATAATTTTAGAACCGCGCACACGAACATGGCGATGGCGAATTGTTGTTAAACCATAAGAATGGTTTTCCCGAGCGTACTCGTCATTGCCAACTCGAATCAAAGTTTGCTCCATGATTCGAACTACTAATGCCAAAATTTTAGCTTGCCCCAAACCTGCTTCGCGCAAATCTTTTTTAATTCGCGCACGAATGAGCGGAAGTTTTTTTGCGAACATAATCATCTTGGAAAATTTATGTTCGTTTCGCATTTTATTCCACTCCGCATGGTAGCGATATTGTTTGCGCCCACGCACATCATAACCAGTCACCTGAATATGCCCATTGCTAGCAGGGGCAATCCAAACTTTTGTCCACGCTGGAGGAATAACCAAACCTTTGATTCGAGCCAGATGATTTTTAGCCGTCAAGGGCCTACCATTCAAATCTCTAAAGGTAAATTTTTTCTTAGATCCGGCGCGAGAAAATCCTTGGGTGGCATCCGTCATGTAAGAGAGACCTGCCTTGCGCGCTACCCGCTTTGACTCAGCAATTACCAGATTTTGAGGTCTCGTTTTTTCCATTTGCTCTCCGGGCTCAAAGGTGACAGTCTTTTTGCAACTGTCAACATAGCCAATTTTCATGACAGTCACTTTTTCGGACAATGATTGAGGATGATGAAGCGCGAAACTATAAAAACTTTGGAAATCTGGACTCAAGTCTATAGGCGTGCTTGGATTTGGGTAGCGGCCTGTGCAGCGTTCGATGTAGCTATGGCTTTTTTCAGTCACGTCGTTCCTCGAGAAGAAAGTTTTCTTTTTGTCACCGTGCTGTTAGCGATTTTTGGTGTCACGCTAATATTCAATACAGTTGGAGTTATCGTAGTCAATCAAGTGGCTTATGATTTTGAGCAAAAAACTTCGCAGCCTTTGTTCGGTTCGATCGGGAAAAATTTTAATCAGTCGATGATCGAGTCTCTCCGTGCTTTGTCCCCAATTGTGCTGAAATCTTTACTGCTTATTGTTCCTGGCATCGTTGAAGCGATCAAACTTTATTGGCTCGTTTACATTGTGCAATTCGACAAAGACTACCAGAGCGGAAATGTGGATGCGCTCGTTCGATCACGCGAGCTCGTGAGTGGAAGATTTTTTAAGACAGTCGTTTTATTGCTATTTGTTTTAGGGTTGGGTATGTTTCCCGGGCTGATTGAAAAAGAGGACATGTTTTCGCACCCCCTGCGGCTTGCGTTCTACGTCGCTTTGACAGTGGCGTTTGAGATTTTAGGGGATGTGATTCTTTATAGATTCTATATGAGGGTACAAAATGGCATTGCGATTCAAAAGTCAGGAAATTCCGTCACGTGAGCGTGGTCTCACCTTTGATGATGTGCTTATCGTTCCATCCAAATCGGATGTGAAATCAAGAAAAGACCCCGACCTCCAAACTCGTCTCACAAAATCGGCTCGACTTCAGATTCCACTCATCTCTGCGAACATGGATACAGTCACCGAATTCGAAATGGCCATCGCCATGGGAGAGCTCGGCGGACTCGGAATTTTACATCGATTTATGGCTGCCGATGAACAAGCGAGACAAGCACGACTAGTCGCAGAAAAAAACTTTCCTTGGGTTGGCGCTAGCATTGGAGTGAATCAAGATTTTCGCGAGCGAGCGGGAGTGTTGATTCAAGCGGGAGTCAACGTGATGGTTATTGATATCGCTCACGGACACTCGACTCAAATGATGGACACAATTAAATTTCTCAAAGATAAATTTCCAAATCTCCAAGTGATCGCAGGCAACGTTGCTACACCCGAAGCCACTCAAGATTTGATCGAGGCTGGTGCTGACGCAATCAAAGTTGGCATTGGTCCAGGCAGCATGTGCACCACGCGCATTATTACTGGATGTGGAGTTCCTCAACTCACTGCGATCGCCATGTGCTACGAAGCGTCGTCAGGTTCTGGGGTGCCGCTCATTGCCGATGGTGGAATTAAAACCAGTGGTGACATTGTAAAAGCGATTGCCGCCGGTGCTGAAAGTGTGATGCTCGGATCTTTACTGGCAGCAACTTTTGAAACACCCGGTGAAATTAAAAAAGGAATGAAGCTCTACCGAGGTATGGCTTCTAAATCGGCGCAAGTCAGTTGGCGCGGTGAACTTCCTGTCGGCATGGCCGCCGAAGGGGAAAGCACACTTGTCCCCTGTAAGGGGAGAGCTCGCGATGTGGTGATGGAGCTGACCGGAGGTCTACGTTCAGGCATGAGTTATGTGAACGCCACTCAGATTTCTGAAATCAAAGAACGTGCGACATTTATGGAAATGAGCAATCAAGGATTTCATGAGAGTCGAGCACACGGTGTCAGTGACCGTGCTTGAAATAAAAAATATTTCAAAACAGTTCGGAGATAAAAAAGTTCTAAATGCGGTAAATCTTGAAGTTAAAGAGGGAGAGTTTGTTTCTCTGCTCGGTCCCAGTGGCTGCGGAAAAACCACGCTGCTGAGAATCATCGCGGGTCATGATCAACCAACTCAAGGTCAGGTCTGGCTCAAACAATCGGATATCACTCAGAAGCTAGCCTATGATCGTCCCATCCACACCGTGTTCCAGCGCTACGCACTTTTTCCACACATGAATGTTTTTGACAATGTGGCTTTCGGTTTGCGATGCCAGAAAGTTTCCGGAAGATCGCGAGCTGCTAGTGAAATCGAAATTAAAAAATCAGTCGAAGAAGCTTTGAGTCTGGTGAACCTTGGAGGCCAGGGGCATCGTGCCATTTCGACTTTGAGTGGCGGGGAACAACAGCGAGTGGCACTTGTGCGAGCGCTGGTGAATCGGCCCGAACTTTTACTTTTGGACGAACCTCTCGGCGCACTCGACCATAAACTGCGCTTACAACTCCAGCAAGAACTAGTGACTATTCAAAAGAAATTTAAAACAACTTTTGTTTTTGTCACCCATGATCAACAAGAGGCGCTCAACATGAGCGACCGCGTGGCTGTTTTAAATAATGGGAACTTAGAGCAAGTGGGCACTCCCCACGAAATATATGAGTCTCCCAAAACTTTTTTTGTGGCGCAATTTGTCGGCAGTATCAATGTGTTGGAAGGTGTCGTCAAAGAGAAGGTTTCGGAAGTTGAGTTTAAGGTCGAAGTCCAGGGCTGCGGTGAATTTCGCGTGGAGATCGGTTTCAGTCAAAACACATCTGGAGAGACTTTAATGCCAGCGATCGGAAGTTTAGGCTACCTTTGTGTGAGACCGGAAAAATTAATGATTTATTCCAAGCGCCCCACCACTATGGCTAACACTCTCGAGGGTGTAATCAAAACCCAGACCTATCTTGGAACCTATACTCAATTTGAAGTGACCCTTAAAAATAAATCTATGCCTGAGATTGATAAAGAAACTTATAAAGACGCCGCCGTAAACTTTTTAGTTTTTCAGCAGAACACACAGAAACTTCCCAAAAAGAATTTTAAAAACGGCGATTCCGTTCACCTCGGCTGGCAAGCAAATGCCTCGCACTTTTTCAAAAAATGAAAATGACGCACATCTGGACAAAAAGGAAGCTGGTACGTTTTGGTGGTTCATCTTTTATGGCGTGGGTTTGGGCGATCAGTTTGGTGCTGGCGCCACTGACTTATGTGCTGGTGATTAGTTTTATGTCACGCGGAACTTACGGTGGCGTGGTGATGACTCCGCACCTTGATAATTATCGCAAGATTTTTGAACCTGGACTCCGCCCACTTATTTTTTGGGCGTTCATGAGATCAGTTGGAATGGCCACCATCACGACTATCTTGTGTTTACTTTTTGGATTTCCACTCGCGATGTTTTTAGTTTTCAGAGCCGGAAGAATGCGACAAATTTTATTTTTTCTATTAGTTATTCCATTTTGGACGCAGTTTTTAATTCGTGTTTACGCATGGATGTCACTGTTATCTGAGAACGGACTTATATCAAAAGTTTTTGGGGTCCATTGGCTCTTCACATATAAAGCAATTTTCATCGGCATGCTTTACAACTATCTCCCCTACATGACCATGAGTCTGTACGTGAATTTAGAAAAGCTGGATTGGCTTTTGATTGAGGCTGCTGCAGATCTTGGCGCAAGCAACTGGACTCGATTCCGAAAAATTATTTGGCCGCTCACAATGCCTGGTATCGTTGCTGGTAGCATTATGGTTTTTATCCCATCTCTCGGCGAGTTTGTGATTCCTGATGTCTTGGGTGGGGCAAAGAAATTTTTTGTTGGAAATTTACTAGCCCAGCAATTTTTAAGCGCGCGCAACTGGCCTTTCGGTTCTGCATTGAGTGTCGCTCTTATCTTATTGGTTGCACTCAGTTTCTGGGTTTTAAGTCGAATCCAAAGAGGGTCTGATATAGAGGAAATGTTTTGAAAAACACTCTTACCTCATTGGCCGCTAAATTTTTTCCGATTTTTTTTATCACCGTGATTTATCTATTTTTGTTTGCGCCAGTTGCGGTCCTGGTTTTATTTTCATTCAACAACGCTTCTAGCCTCGCCACCTGGCAAGGTGGGAGTCTTCAGTGGTACCGCGCGCTCGCTCAGGATCTCACCATTCTTGAAGCACTTTGCAACTCACTGGAAATCGCTTTTTGCGCGACAATCTTGAGTGCTACTTTAGGCACGTTCATTGGTCTGAGTCCGCAGAAAGCTTTCCGAAAATTGCCCCTGATTCCGATTGTGTTGCCAGATATTGTTCAAGGTCTATCGCTCTTATGTTTCTTTATTTGGCTTCATGTTCCTCTTGGAAAAATATCCGTTATTTTAGCTCACAGTTCTTTTGGCGCGGCGTATGTTTCAACCATGGTTCGCACGCGGGTGCGTTTGATAGACCCGCTTTTGAAAGACGCTGCGGCAGATCTTGGTGCAAAGCCTTTAAGAATATTTTTTCAAGTGACCCTGCCTCAATTGATGCCCGCTTTGATTTCCGGAATGCTCATCGTTTTCACTCTGAGTTTTGACGACTTCAGCATTGCCTTTTTTACCGCAGGTATTGGTGCTGGAACGTTGCCACTGAAAATTTATTCGATGCTTAAGTTTGGCGTCACGCCCGTAGTCAACGCGCTCAGCACCGTCATTCTTTGCACGAGCATTGCACTCATCTCACTTGCGCTTCTCAATCAGCCTAAAAAAGCCAAAGGCGCTGGTGGTGCCGGATGAATTTAAAAAAAATCCTCAATTATTTAATTTTATTTATCGCTCTGTTCATTTGGGTGGCGTTAAAAATAACAATCGCGGAAAAAAAATCTCAGAGCAAGGGTGCCTTTGATTCTAACCCCACGCTCTATATTTATTCGTACAACAATTATTTTCCTGACAGTGTGTTGAAAAAGTTCGAAAAAGATTTTAAGTGCCATATTCAATATGACTATTTCGCCAGCAACGAAGAAATGTTTGCCAAACTCCAAGCCGGTGCCACTGGCTATGACGTGATTGTTGGGGTGGATTACATCATGAAAGCCATGATTGCAAACGAGCTGATCATCGAAATCGATAAATCTAAAGTGCCGAATATTGTAAATCTTGCTTCCGAATTCACGCATCTCCCCTATGATCCCGAGGGAAAATTTACCGTTCCCTATAAATGGGGAACCACTGGAGTCGTTTACAATACTGATAAAATAAAAGTGGATTTGAAATCTTGGAATGATATTTTTAAGCCGGAATATGCCGGAAAAATTTCGCTGCTTGATGACGAACGTGAAGCTATCGGCAGTCAAATGCAAAGCCTTGGCTACTCTGCAAACTCGATCAACATGGATGAGCTAAAAATAGCGCAGGCTCTGTTGATGAAAAGAAAACCGCTGATAAATGTTTTTGCGTCTGATTCAAGGCAGCTTCTCATGACTGGCGATGTTTGGATTGCCCAATCCTACATGGGCGACGCGTTGCAAATCGCCCGCGATGCTCCGCATTTTAAATACATTAATCCCATAGAAGGTGGTGTTTTTTGGATCGACAATATGGTAATTCCAAAAGGCGCACGAAATAAAAACCTCGCGCATGCCTTTATGAATCATCTGCTTGATCCTGAGATGGAATATATCAACGTTAAAACTTTGTTTTATAGTTCTCCTAATAAAATGATAGAAAATCGCCAGGATCTCCCGGCCACCCTCAAACCCAGTTATGTAAAAAATCTGGATTTGAAAAAAATAGAATTTTTGGTGGATTTGGGTATTGATTCTGAGAAATGGGATCAAATATGGACCGAAATAAAATCGCAATAAAATCTGAAAAGCTTTTTAGTTGGATTCACATCGATAAAGACATTCGAGAGAAGACGACCATCCGTATTTGGGAGAGTTCGAAAATTTTATTTTGGATGTTGATTGTTTCGGTTCTTAATTTGATCCCCGCTGTAAATGCCAAAGCTGACACAAAGCCGGATACGGTACGGCGTACCTTTACATTTTATGTGAAGAGTGAGCCGCAAACACTAGATCCTACAATGGCGGTGTCAGGTGAAAGTAGCTATATTCATGCGACGCTTTTTCGAGGGTTGACGCGGTTCACAGACGAAGGCCAACTCATTTTTGATCAAGCAGAGAGATGCCGCTATGTCATCGATACTGACCTTAGGTGCAAATTGCGCAAAGATTTGAAATACAGTGATGGAAGTCCGATCAAAGCGCAGGATTATGTTGAAGCGTTCAAGAAATTTCAAACAGGCAAGCATGGGTCTTATGTTACAAACTTGCTTTCGAACATTAAAGAAATGTCCGCACCGAGCGATCGTGACATCACATTTATTTTCAAAGAACCCGATTTTGAATTTATGGAAAAGCTTTCTAACTCTCTTTTGTTTCCTTATAAAAACGAAGCAAAATTCAATGGTCCCTATAAAATAGAAAAAATTGAAAAAGGAAAAGTCTGGCATTTGACTCCCAATGAAAACTTCCATGGTGGAAATTCAAAGCGGCCCCCGATTGACATCTTGTTTGTGCCTGAAGATTCAACAGCCGTTAATCTTTACGAAAAAGGCTCGTTGGATTTTATTTGGAGACTTCCGGCAAGCGAGATTTCTCGATTCAAATCAATGCCTGATTTCTTGCAGGTTCCCTTGAGTCGATTCGATTATATCGGGTTCAATATGAGAAAAGATTCTCCGCTAGCAGATAAAGCCCTTCGAAAAAAACTTGCAAGCTCAGTCGATTTTGAAGAGTTTAAAAAAATATTTCAATCTTTAGGAAGACCCGGTTGCCCCGGTCTCTCTGAACGATTTCTCATTGCTGATGATAAGCACTGCCAAAATTTTCTCCCGTCTAAATCAGTCACAGTTAATCCTCATGTTCTTCCTTCAACCAAAACAAAAGATTTTGAGTTTGGAATCAGTACATTGGGAGGAGACGATATAAAAAGGGCGGCGGAGTGGTATCAGGAACAATGGAAGAAAAACGCGGGGATCTCTGTTCAAATCAAAGCGAGAGAACAAAAGACTTATGTTTCATTGTTGAAATCAAACCCGCCTACAATTTTTAGAAAAGGAGTCGGACTATCTCGCCCGACTTGTTTAGCAGGATTGGAAAGTTTCAAGTCAGATAGTCCTGAAAATTTCTCTGGATTCAAAAATGAGAGATTTGATTTCATGATTAAATCTCTGGCGACTAGAAAAATGTCTCGCATTGAACAAGACATGGTTTGCGGCGCGGCCGTTGATTTTTTATTTAAAGAAGAAATTGTTGGAATCCCAATGGGACGGATTCGGTATACTATGTTGCTGAATCCAAGGTTTAAAGGACTTAAAGTTAATGAGCTGAATCAATTGGATCTTTCAGAATTGGAGTACGTCGGTGGAAAATAGTAAAAAGCGAGTGGGTCTTATAGGCGCGGGACTGATGGGGCATCCGATGGGAATCAACTGGCTCAAAAAAGGATTTAAACTCACTGTTCTAAAAAGTTCAAACGCAAATTCACAATCCGCAGAGCGGATTACTGACCTCCAGAAAAATGGTGCTGTGATCGCACATGATCTTGCGGATTTGGTCCTTCAATCCGACATCATCACTCTCATGCTCCCAACCAGCCAAGAGGTCGAAGCCATTTGTCTTGGGGAGGTACGCCGTACCTCTTCCGCAAACCTGCTTGATTTGGTGAGACCAGAGCAGTTGGTGATTGATATGACCACGTCGGACCCTGAGAGCACGCGGAAGATTTTCAAAATGTTCGAGGAGAAAACACTGCGGTTTTTTGATTCCCCCGTGACCGGAGGTGTCATGGGAGCAAAAGCGGGAACAATGACACTGTTTATAGGTGGCCCGGAAAAGTTCTACCAAGAAGCGGAAGACGTTCTCTCTGCTGTCAGTAAAGTGCGGACCCATTTTGGGAAAATCGGTCAGGGGCACGTCGCCAAAATCATCAACAATTATGTTTGCGTGGGAAATCTCGCGGTTTTTTCAGAAGCTTTGGTTCTAGGCGCAAAAGCCGGATTGAAATCTGGAGACATTTTTAGCACACTGCTTTCCGGAACAGGTTTTAGTCGCATGCTTGAAGCTTATGGCCCTCAAATTCTCGATGGAGATTTTGCGCCAAGATTTAAATTGGCTCACGCGTTCAAGGATATTCTGCTCGCGCAAAATCTCAATCTTGCACTTGAAGGAAAAAGCGAAAATCTTCCTGTGCTTCAAGGGATGATCAAGGATTTTCAAAAAGCCGCGGATCAAAATCTTGGGGAAGAAAATATCTCAGCTCTTATTAAGCCTTTAGAAAACGAATATAATACGCAATTTAGAAGATAGCCTAAGATCATTAGAGCAATATGGCGGACGATGCACCTAGATGTGTTGCGTTCGAATCTATAGCCATTAAGTTGGATATAATGATTTGATTTTATCCTTAAAATGCCGATAAGATCTTTGTATGGGATATTTTTCGGGAGTTTTCAAACAAAAAGGTCAAGCATTAGCCGAAGTTCTTGTCGGACTGGCCATCCTTACTATTTCAATAGTCGCTGTCACCAATTTCATTGTTAATCAGCAAACTCAAAATGTCACGGTTACCGGATCCGCTTCTTGCCGCAACTACACAGAATCTATTTTGAGCGATTTTTCAAACACCGGAAGTACGGTGATTAATAATTATATTCCTTTGCCGGTTGGAGCGCCGTTACCTAATCCGTACGCCGTTACTCCAAGAGTGCTTCAACCTTATTATGGAACTTCTACGCCGCCCTTTGTAGCTTTAGTAAATGGTCAAGTGGGCGAGTTTGGAAATTTTCAAAATATAGAAAACGCGATGACTAGGGCTTATCAAATTTATTCTGGAGACCATACCTACTGTTCTTTGAGCCTCGGTAAAACCATTCTCTCTGGTGTTTTATCCGATCCTAATATTTTGAACGCAATCACGGCCGCAAATTACAAAGCCATGATTAAAATTGTTCCTTGGAACATGGTGACTAATGCAGCCGAGCCAAACTGCGGTACTATGCCGTGGGACATTCGACCTCTCTCATCATCTGTCACCAACGCCGGGAATATTGGACTACTAATCACAGCTACGGTCATAAGTAACTCAGACGCGGCCACTCAGTGCACAGGCTCTAAACTAGTCGCTTACACTTCTGACCAATCAAAACCAACTCTCACCGCGGTCATAGCGCCAGTGCCTGCCTACCCTTCAACGTGCAGTGCTGCAGGTACAGGAACCATCTACACTCTTCTTCGCAACAGCGAGCCCGGGTCCTTGTTTTTGTGCAGCTGGGACGCTGCTGTGACAAACACTTCGCCCGCTTGTCAGAGCATGCCGAATAGTGTGGGGTTGACTCACACTATGGTTCAGACCAACCCAGGTCCCAACAATGGAACTACTTTTGCTAGCACGGATGTCAGTCTTCAGCTTTCTGGAATTCCTCAAGCACCGGTGGTTTTCAATCACACTCTGAATGTCATGGGCATTGATACGGCAAGCAATAAATCTGTTTCAAATGTTGCGATTCCTATCTACTGCCCTTGCGCAATAAGCACAGGTTGTACTGGAACTACTTTTAGTACTACCGCTTCCAATTGCAGCGCCCCTCCTGACCTGACTCCTGGGTGGGTTCAAACATCTTTGGGCCCTCCTCCTAGCTGGAGTCTTCCAGCTACTTCAACTTCTTGTACTGATCCTTTGACGGGAAATTGCACCGGAAATTATTACTGTCCAGGAGGCACTCAGACTTGTAACTTAACAGCCCCTGTTAACTCTTACTGGCAGGTGAATGGATCTAATCCGGGGACATGCGGGTGCTCATCATCAGCGGTATCTTGGTTTATTGGGACAGCTCAGCAGTGCACTTTCTGTCGAGGGGGGGCAACCCCGGGAATCAATCCCACTTTGTGCGTGCCTCCAGGAAATACGGGGGGATGCACTGCAACTGCAACCACACAAACTTGCCTAGTAGATGGAAGTGCGTGGGATGTTTGCGTGGCCACAGCCTGTAGCTCAGGCTGTGGAGTTTCCGCTGGCAATTGCGTTCTCCTACCCATTAATGGTAGTTGTAATTCGCCCCCCAGTGGCTCAACAATTCTTGTCGCAGCGCCAAATGGGGCTACCGGTTGCGCCTATGGCAGCTTTGCTAATCTTTCAGGAGCTGGCACAGCGGCAAGTCCATGGATATGGCAGTGCCTCGGTTCTGGTCTTGGTCATACGGATGATTTGACTTGCTCTGGCTACGGACCCAGCGGCGTGTGCGACAGTTTCAGCGTATCTTACGGAGGGCCGGGTTGCTCTTCTCCGAGTTCTGACCCTCCAGTTTCTGTGCGTAACTTAACTCTTTATCCTGCAGCAAATCAGGCAGCTCTTAATACAAAACTCTCCGCTTGGGTGACGTCTGGGTTTATTACTGCAGCTCAAAAAACAAATGTGCAAAATGCATTCACAACTCCTAGTACTAGTTTAAGTTGCTCCACTGTTCCTAGCGGTAGCGGTGTTGATGCCGTCATGACTTGTTCGGGAACCGAAGGTTCCATGCAACTGGAAAGCAGTAGAGCCATCGATAGCACAACAAGTTGCGGAGGACCCAATCGCGTGGCTTATGATCAGCTGATGGTCAGCCTTTCAAGCTGTACCGGTCCAACAAATGCGTGTTCACTTTTTGCAGGCATGGCTCCGCCTCCAGCCTTGCAAATGTTCTCAACTGATGGACAAAGTTCGGTTACTGTCCCCAATTGGCCCACAAGCGGACCCTATACAATAGACTCAACATATCAAGCAGATTGGGATGATTGGGGGACCCCTTTCGCCTGCCTGAATGCTGTGCCGACAGTTGTAGATAATACGACTGGTGGATTCTATACGACCTCAATGTTGTCGATAAAATCAAATCCTCCATGCATAGGGAGCACAGGATCAGATAGCATTAGCGGGGCTCTTCCGCCAATTTCATTCAATGCAGTGGCGGGTCACTCCTACACATTGACCGCGCCTTGGAGAGTTCATTACCGCCCGCCCTTCCTTGCGAGCGGTTCATGGGCAACAACAGAAACCTGTACCGGTCCAACCGGTTGCTATTGGCATTTCATTGGCACAAATAGTTCCAGTGCCAAACTTTCTGAGTACAGACTCGAACCGAAAGATCACGATCGCTATCTTGCTGAAATGCTGAAACGATTTCCTCAAATTTTAACGGGCCAAGCTAAAGAAAACACCAGAGTGCGAGTGTCTGCCCTCTCCCAGCTGCTGTCCTGTCTCCTGGGGGAGCAAAGTGCCATGGCAAGTTTTCCTTGTTCGGGAAGTTTTCCATCTGATGTCAGCAGTACGCCTATAACGGCATATTCACCTTCTGGCGCCACCATACCTCTCACAGGAGATACTGAAAGTCCCATTTGGTTAGGGCTAGCAAATTATCACTATGCTGTCTCTCCTCCTGAAGTGACTTCTTGTCCCGCTGCCAATGAAGAAATGGTATTCCAAAATAGAGAAAGTTGTGGACCAACTCCTTTCACCCAATTCAACCACTATCAATGTGTTTGTGGCACTCCTATTAATGGCATCTGTGGTGGCGCCTCAAGCTATCCAACAACAGGTTCTCCGTCTCAAGATTTTGCTTGTTACCAAGGAACTATGACCTCAGTCACAGGTACCGATCCCTACAGTTGGCAGTGTGTGGGCGCTAACAGCGGAGCCGCGGCTAGCTGCAGTACTCGTAGTAGTGGCGTACAATGCATAAGTCCTCTGTTTTCAGAGAACTGTCTAGGTGGTGGTCATGGTGGGGGATGCGATGTACCTGCATACAACAATGCTGATGCGTGGTTGAGCACACAGTTTCAAGCATTGGGTGTACCCGATTATCACACCACTTATCCTGTCGAATATGGATCTATGGGTGCACAATACAATACAAATATTAACACTTGCTCCTCCGTTGGAACTGGACCCAATACTACGGTTGTATATAATTTAGGTGGTACACTTGTGAGTTATGGGACTCACTGGATTGGAAACGCAGACGGAGCTCCAGGCACCTGCACTGAAGTCATATCACTTAAAATCAGCGGCACTCTAGCTTGTCCTCCGGTAGTCGGTCCACCTCCCGCTCCTCCGCAACCACCTGATTACACCAGTAATCGGCTAGGTTGCGATTGGGGAACTGATAGTTGGTTTGAATATACAAGTTCAACAACAGGAATACTCCACTTTCAATCTGCGAGTAGCTGCTATGAAACTATATACAGACAAACTCCATACACCTGGAACGGCTCAGCTTGGGTTCCATCGGGGCCGCCCAGTCAAACAGGAGGACAGAGAAGAGGTATCTGCATGGCCCCGTGCTAATATGATGTCGCCGTCTTTGTGGTAGAACTTAAAATCCAGAAGTCACCGTTCGTTATTCTTTGGTGCAGAAGATTTCGTTTAAATTTATTCAGGGATCGACAGCGCCGGCGGGAAATTTATTTCGACAAAGATCAATTGGCCTGTTACTACATCCATAGTGAAAAAGAAGGAAACTCCCAAAAAAGTAATTCGCAAAATTCCTCGAAATGCTGGGGAAGTCCCGGCCACAAAGGCCATGCTCTTTGAAATGAAGGGCGAGTTGCTTGAGAAAATCGAAAGCGCAAAGCACGAAGTCAAATCGGAAATACACGAAGTCAAATCGGAAATACACAGACTTGCTGTGCTTATGGAAGAACAAAACGCTAAAAACAACGTTGTCCTTGACGCATTGATGGGCATCACTGAGAGACAAGATAAGCTTGAGGATAGCCATCAAGAATTACGAAGTATAGTCCTTAATGGTCCCGTCCCCCCTCGTAAATCCAAAGATGTTTGATAGTTGCTTGCTAGTAAAAATTCAGTGGAATCAAGACCTATTATAGGAAAACGGCTCATACGATCCGATTTATTGCCGCTAATGGTCCGATCTTCAAATAAGAAAAGTTTTATTTTTATTGATGAAATTCAGAGAATACCAAGCCTTCTCAACACTGAAGTTCCCCCACTTTCAGCACCAAGAGTTCAAAGAAATTACAATTGGGCAAACGCCTACGGACAAAGAGCAAATTTCAAAATATTGAAGATACCGTCACCCGTGCTTATCAAATTTACGAGTGGGATAACACTTACTGCACGAGCGACAAGTCACTCACCTTGCGTGAGTGTTGTTTTGGCTAGGAGTTTCAATAATCCTGGTTTAAATCAAACCACCACGGACGACGTCATTCACATGGTAAATATTCCAGCGGTTTTCAATCACACTTTATTTGTCCAAGCTTTAGACACTGCCTCAAACTTCGGTAGCTCAAACGCGAGCGTTGCGATGATTTGTTCTTAATGTCATAACTTACTTAAGCCCATTGTCGAGCTGGCCGATAGGCCTATTAGAAGCAATTGATTAAACGTTTGCGGAGGGCTTAGATATGTCGGAACAAGTAAAAAAAGAAGGCAAAAAACCTAAACAAGAAAATCACAAACACGAAGGTCATAAAGACAACAGCAATGTCGTCAATATGCCCATCAGATGTAAAACAGAAGGCTGTTCAAAAAAATCAGAGAAAGCCGAGTTTTGCGCTGAACACTTCACCTGGTTCAAAGAAGGTCTCATCACCAAAGAAGGCAAGCGGCCGGTGGACTTCGAACGCAAAATGTACCACTTCCAAAATCGCAATAAAGTCGCTTAAATTTCATTCCCGCATCGACCTAGGTGCGGGATTTTTCCCTCTCCACGACTGGCCCATTCTTTTCTCAAGTCCGCCCTCGCAAAGCTCGATAAATAATTGTAGAGACTGCTGAAAGTTGATTATGAACGTAACTTGGTGGAGCAACTAAATTGAGCTCAATTAAATTAAAAGTCACAAGGCAAATGCACAGCGATGCTGCTGTTGATAAGGAATTAGAAAACCTTCTCGACGTAGGAACCGCTTTGTCTGCCGAACATGAATCAACAAAAGTTTTACAAATGATTTTAGAAAAAGCCACGGAAAATACCAATGCTGACGGCGGAAGTATTTATCTCATCGAAAAAATAAAACAAGATAGCATTGGCGGGGCTCGCCCTTCTTATATTCCCGTCATGAGATTTTGCTATGCGCTCAATCACTCATTTAAAATCCCATTGAAAAAAGAGCTTTTAGATATCAATAACGAGAGCATTGCAGGCTATGTGGCAGGAACAGGGATTAGCGTGCGTCTTCGAGATGCTTATGCGCTTCCCTCGGATAATCCGTTTAAATTTAACCCCAATGTGGATCGTGAATTAAAATACCGTACAAAATCTGTTTTAGCCGTTCCAATTAAAACCAATAAGGGAAAAATTCTTGGTGTAGTTCAGCTGGTGAATAAGACACGTAGCTATCGGCGTGAAGAAGACACTCTTCCTTCTGTTCGTTTAGAAGAAAAAGAAATTATTGCTTTTTCAGATCATGACGACAAATTAATGCACGCTTTTGCATCACACGCGGCAGTTGCTTTGGAAAATGCAAAATTAACAGAAGATATTAATAAACTTTTCGAAAGCTTTGTTACCGCCAGTGTCAGCGCGATTGAAGCTCGTGACCCTTCCACTTCTGGTCATAGTGACCGAGTCGCAACTCTCACCGTTAGACTTGCTGAGGTTGTAGATATTGTGAATGTGGGCCCGCTAGCATCAATTAAATTTACGCCTGATCAGATCAAAGAAATCCGTTACGCAAGTCTTCTCCATGATTTTGGTAAAATTGGTGTCCGTGAAGCTATCTTGGTCAAAGGTGAAAAGCTTTTCCCGCATGAATTAGAAACGGTCCTTTTGCGTTTACAAACCATTGCTGCCATAAGTGAAGCGCGGGCCTGGAAACAGACTGCGGAAATGATGGCTAATTTGGTTGAACAAAAGCAGATCTTTGACGCTAAGGGCGAGCTCGGACGTTCACTTTGGAATGTCGATTCTTTTAGAAATCAGCTCGATAAAATTCGCAAAGGGATTATAAAAGCCAACGAAAGCCAGGTTCTGGAAAAAGATTTTGACATCGATGGCATGATCAAAGACATCAAGCGCATGAGCGATGACGTTGGACAAAAGATTTTAACTGAAGATGAAGTCGTGAGACTTTCGGTTCGCAGAGGAACTCTCAGTCCTGACGAGCGTAATCAGATTGAAGGGCACGTCGCACTCACTTATGAATTTTTAAATCGTATCGCTTGGACAGATCAACTGCAATCGGTCCCCGATATTGCACATGCCCATCATGAAAAATTAGATGGTACTGGATATCCTCGCAAATTGCGCGCGGATCAGATTCCAGTGCAATCCCGGATGATGACGATCGCCGATATTTACGATGCACTCACCGCCTTTGATCG
This sequence comes from Oligoflexia bacterium, assembly GCA_043732305.1. Taxonomy (GTDB): domain Bacteria; phylum Bdellovibrionota; class Bdellovibrionia; order JABDDW01; family JABDDW01; genus JAYTHU01. The sequence goes on along the minus strand of JAYTHU010000019.1, from coordinate 2,043 downwards.
TCCGTACAAGAAAGCCGTGGAAGTCACTCGTGCACTTGATATTCTCCACGATGAAGTCAAACAAGGAAAACTTGATAAAACTCTTTTAGATATTTTTATTGAGTCTAAAGTTTACGATCTTGTTATCCCCGCTAGGCACAAAAAAGCGAGTTGAAGAATGCTGCAAAAGCCGTTCTCTATTCGTCTTTTCTCATTCTGCTTTTTTTTCACTCCCGTAATAAATATTTTACTGACAGGCTGGTTTAATCATTGGCCGCTCACTGGACCACGCGGAGTCCTTCAGCATTACACTGATTTCGAAAAAGTTGTTTTATGTTTTTACCCTATAGTGGGCTTTGGTATTTGGAGCGTAAGAAGGTGGGGATATTATCTCTTTGTTGCTTTTGCGGCGGTCCTTGTTTGTCGAAATTTCTATGTGCTTTTTAATCATCAATACTACAGCCGCTATGTGGTCATGCTTTTTCAAGTCACAACATTGAGCGTGACGGGTTTGTTTTTACAAGAGCATGTGTTTGCTCCTTACTTTGATCCTCGGGCTCGATGGTGGGAAAGTCTGCCTCGCTATAAATTCAATCACCTCGGAACTATAGAAGCCGGCGATAAGTATTTTTCAGTCGAATTTATTGACCTCTCAACTGGCGGTGGATTTTTTAAATCTGACGCCCCACTCACCAACGGCGATATCTTAAAGCTCTCATTTAAGTATGGAAGGCTAACTTTCAAAACACAGGCGAAAATAACCCATGTTTCGGAAAAAGTGGAAGATGGCTACAGTGTCATGTTTCAGAAGCAACAGCCATTGGGACGTATAATTTTGGCCTACGTGATATCTCAGGTCAAAAAGACAAAAAAGATTCCTAAAAAAATGACTGTGGCTTAGGTTGTAAAGATGGAGAAATCACATCTGATCAAGGCCCCCTCCCCTAGACAATTTAGTCTCACTCGGCAGATTGGCTTCAAAGCTTCTCATAGCTACAACCAAGAAAAATTTTCTGCCGAGGTAAACGAGAAGTTCTTTGGATCCACAGTAAATGAACATTCGCACGACTACGTATTAGAAATCACCATCACCGGGGATGTTGATCCGGACACCGGGATGATTATGAATTTGTCTGACATAGATATGATATTAGATAAAGTCGTGGCACCTTTAAATGAAAAATATATCAATAAAGATGTGCCTGATTTTCTAAACGTGATCCCAACAACCGAAAATCTGGCTCATTTTTTTCACATTAAAGTAACATCAGAAATAGCGGCTCTTCAAAAAAGCAAAACCGCAAACACGCACTCGGGCACATTTGCGGCATCGCTCTCAAAAACTCGTTTATACGAGTCTCCTCAATTGTTCGCGGAGTTCAAAACTAAGAGTTAGCTTTTTTCAACTTTCAAAGTGTTGAAGAAGCGATTGCTTCTTCCCAAATGACTCTGTTTTAGTTTTCCTAAGAGCTGAATTCTTTGTTCCGCGACTTTGTCAGCGGCAATATTAGTTGAGACATCTTCATTTTTTGCCAATTCAAAAACCTTGAGCAAATTATAATAAATGCCCTTGGTCATGTTTAGCGCGCGGTCATGACTGTAGCCTTCAAGTTCTACATACACGTTCATCAATCCACCGGCGTTAATCACATAATCAGTCGCATATAAAATCCCGCGCTTTTTAAGTGCTTCGCCGTGACGAGCATCTTTAAGAACGTTATTCGCTCCGCCAGCAACAATCTGACATTTGAGTTGTGGAATTGTCACGTCATTGAGAATTGCGCCAAGAGCACAGGGAGCAAAAATATCGCAATCGACTGAATAAATATCGTCAACGCCAACCACTTTGCACCCATACTGAGTGGCCACGTGATCAAGTTTTTCTTGATCCGTATCAGTCACCGTCATAATGGCTTTTTCTTTATGTAAAAGTTCAACCAAGTGACGACCCACGTTTCCGATTCCTTGAATCGAAACTTTAATGCCTTTGAGACTGTCAGTTTTCATTTTTTCTTTAACCGACGCTTTAATTCCCATCAAAACACCATGTGCTGTGAATGGAGA
>JAYTHU010000018.1:0-6738 GCA_043732305.1 Oligoflexia bacterium | reverse complement strand
TTGCCCGCGAAAATCATAAACGGCAACATCCAGACACAAAAAAACCACCTTTAGGTGGTTCGTAATTTTTCGACTTATTCGATCTTCGGATTTGGGTTGGTGCCTTGGGACGGAATTGAACCGCCGACACGCGGATTTTCAGTCCGCTGCTCTACCGACTGAGCTACCAAGGCAAGTGTCCGAGAGAATATAACGTGTCTGAACTTTGTACTGGGGATGGCGGGGGCTGTCAAGAAAACTTAAACTTTGGCCAAACCCGATTGCAAGTCCAAAAGCAAATCATCAATGTGTTCGATCCCCACACTCAGACGTATGAAATTGTCATGAATTCCCAAAGTTTTTCTCATGTCAGCGGGAACGCTGGCGTGAGTCATGATGGCGGGATGCTCAACTAGAGATTCAACTCCGCCCAGGCTTTCAGCAAGCGAGAAAAGTCTCACAGTTTCCAAAAATCTGCGCGCTTCAGGCAATCCACCTTTGACGAAGAAACTGATCATTCCACCAAAACCGAGCATTTGCTTTTGCGCAAGGGCGTACTGAGGATGTGATCGCAATCCTGGATAAATAACCTTTTCAATCTTTGGATGACCTTCCAAAAACTGAGCCACACGCATAGCATTTTCTTGGTGAGCACGCATACGAATGGCCAAAGTTTTAGTTGCCCGCAAAACAAGAAACGCATCAAAGGTAGATTGCTGTGTTCCCATGGAATTCTGAAGGAAGTGAAGTTTTTCCGAAATTTCCGGAGTGTCAGTAACCACGATTCCACCAACAATATCACTATGCCCATTGATAAATTTAGTTGTTGAATGACAAACAATATCTGCGCCGAGTTTTAGCGGTTGTTGAAAATAGGGACTCATAAAGGTATTGTCGACCACGCAAAAAGCTTTTTTCTCTTTGCAAATTTTTGAGACCATTTCAATATCAATGAGTTTCAACATTGGATTGCTAGGAGTCTCGAGCCACACCATTTTTGTGTTCGGTTTAAAAGCGGCGCGAACCTGCTCTTCAGTTGTCATGTCGACAAAAGTAGTTTCAATTCCGTTATTTTTAATCACCTTATCAAAAAGTCTGAAAGTTCCACCATAGACGTCATCGCTCGAAAGAATGTGATCACCTTTTTGTAGCATGTGAGCAATCGTGGTGGTGGCTGCGCAACCGGAAGCGAAAGCCAAACCAAATCTTCCACCTTCTAAAGCGGCGACATTGTCTTCGAGTGCTTGACGAGTTGGGTTTGCAGTTCGGCTATATTCGTAACCTTTATGCACACCCGGGGATTCTTGAACGTAAGTGCTTGAAAGATAAATGGGCGTCATAATTGCGCCCGTCGTGGGATCAGGATGTTGACCAGCATGGATAGCTAAAGTTTCAAATTTCATATCTTTTTCGTTCATAAATTCCTCTGCTAAAAGTTTTAATACGCAGTTTCAAATTTAAGCGCCGCTTATTTTAGTCTTTCGCCTAAATAAGAAATAAAGTCGATCTTGGTGATGATTCGCAAAATCCCCGCATGATCTTTCACCAATGCCACATAACCTTTGGAGAACATATCTGACAATTTTTGAAGTTTATCTGAAGGTTCGACCATAATCACGGTACCGCGCATGAAATTTAAAATACGGTCTGATGGTTTCACTAATCCACTCACGAGAGGATGAATCAAATCACTTTCTTCAATCACGCCGCTCAACTGGCCTTCTGTGAACACAGGAAGCTGTGAAACACCATGCTTTTTCATGATGTTGATGACATCTTCAATACTATCGGTGTGCTTGGCGCTGATCACTTCATTCACTTTTCCACCAAGTGCAATCAACAAATCATCAACGGTATCTATGTGAAGAGGACTATCCAACATTCCGTTGTCGCGCATCCAAGCATCGTTGAAAGCTTTGCTTAGATAACGATTTCCACTGTCCGGGAGAAGAACGACGATGTTTTGTTTTTCTTTCAGAGTTTGCGCGTACTTGATTGCACCCACCACTGCCGATCCGCAACTCACACCAGCGAAGATACCTTCTTTGAGCACGAGATCTCGGCACATCATGAAAGATTCTTTGTCACCCACTTGGAAAAAATCATCAATCATTTTGAAGTGAACATTCGAAGGAAGAAAATCCTCACCAATCCCTTCAATTTTGTAAACTTTTGGCTGAACGTTCATAGTCTTTGTTTTGAAATAATCATGTAAAATACTGCCAAGAGGATCAACGGCGATGATTTTAATCTTCGGATTTTTTTCTTTAAGATATTTCGCCGTCCCACTGATTGTTCCGCCGGTACCAACTCCGGCCACAAACGCATCAATCTTGCCACCCGTTTGCTCCCAAATTTCAGGACCGGTGGTCATGTAATGGATCTCGGGGTTGTCTGGATTGTGATATTGATTGGCATAAAAGCTGTTGGGAGTGATCTCCACAAGTTTTTTTGCAACACAGTAATAACTTCGAGGATCATCCGGCATAACTGCGGTCGGAGTGACAACCACTTTTGCGCCAAAAGCTCTCAACGTTTGGATTTTCTCATCACTCATTTTGTCAGGCATGACAAAAATGCACTTGTAGCCTTTAACTGCGGCAGCGATGGCCAATCCCATTCCAGTGTTTCCGGAAGTGGCTTCGATGATAGTTCCACCAGGTTTTAATTTTCCTGATTTTTCGGCTTTCTCGACAATATAGGCGCCGACTCGATCCTTCACACTTCCGCCTGGGTTGAAAAACTCAACTTTTGCGTAAATATTCGACGACACTTCACTCGCCACTCGATTTAATTTCACGATTGGCGTGTGACCGATGGTCTCCAGAATGTTGTTTTTAATAGAGCCGCTTAAAGATTCGTTCATATCATCTCCTCAAAATCTGAAGTTTCAAAATCCATGGATTGATAGGTGTGAAGTGTTTCTAGGACCCGATTGATTCTTAAAACTTGGTTGTCAGTGTACTCGATTTTTAGCTCGGTCATTTTAGTTTGAATAGCAAACTCGATGGGATTTTCTTTTAAAAGCTCATCCACCAAAGACTCAAGCAACTCCACACGTTTCTCAGCAGTCAATTCCATGATTCCCCCTTTTTATGCATTCTTTTTATAGCTTGAAGAGTAGGAATTTATCAATTTTTTTTATTTTGTGATTCTTACCGAGAATATCCCATTGTCGAAAGCCATGAGGGATCTCTTCCATTCACGCCCTCGAAAATCTTTCCAGAGAAGATTTTGATAGCCGGAGGGAATCTCAACATTGACGAGCGGCGTGTAACCATAGGATTTTCCATTTAAAAACACCTCGCCCCATGGTTGGGAGGTCACAGTGAGAAGGCAATGTCTTAAGCGCCGCCCTTGTTCCACATCTGTGCCTGTGGCCGCGGGAGCAAAAAATAAAAAGACCGAAGCAACGAACGCTAAACTTTTTAACCATATTGGCCATTCGTTGATATTAATTTTACTGACGATCACCGTTATGGTCTGGGTGAAAACTTTGAAGACTTCTTTATTAGAATTAGCAACGCAAGTAGCCAGAGACCGTTTCACTAAATTCGTGTCGACTTGCAAAGGCGGAAGCAATTTTAATGCAATAGTTGCATCCGAGATTCTAGTAATAAAAACTGCCTCAAAAAATTTCAGCCAACTTTCATTAGGAAGCTTTTGCCATGGACGTGATTTTAGAAAATTTTGAAGCGCGAAATGAGTTTCTTTGAAGTTTGCAACTTCCTTCTGACTAAGAGGGTTTTCTCCATTAATAATTTCATAGAGAATCATTCCTAGGCTAAAAATATCACTAGCTGCCGTTGCACGCTCGCCCTTCCAAATTTCGGGCGCAATGTAATCAAGACTGCCCTTAAGAGGCGCAATTACATTGTCTTTGGCAAAATGGCTGGCAATTCCAAAATCTGCTAACTTGAGGTCCCCACCTTTGGATATCAAAATATTTTTTGATGAAATGTCCCCATGGACAATTCCCGAGCTGTGAGCCAAAGCTAGAGCTTCAAACATCGCCGCGCCTAAATGAGAAGCTACAGAATTTCTATCTTGGTCCGCTATCTCCGAGATTACCGTTTTTAGATTGGGCCCATCTACATACTCAAGAAGTAGGGCGAACTGCTTATCTTCTGTTTTTTCATAACCATAAGTGCGCAGAATATGGGGATGCTGAAGTTGATTCAGAACCTCTCCATCGTTGATAAGTTCGCGCAGTAAGCTTTCATCGTTATGACGAAGAATCTTAAGAGCGATCTCTTGCTCAGGACATCCTTCGGCTTGCCTGGAACATAAAAAGACATCAGCCGATCCGCCCGCTCCCAACATTTTCTTAAAAGTGTAAACCGTGTTTGATTTAAACGAGGTTCTTTTGTCGCCCATAGAGCCCTGCTATTCAAGACTCGCGCCAAAATCAGTTTATTCGCATAACCCCGTTAATCTTCTGCTGCCAATTAACATCCGGTAAAAGTTTCACCTCAGCCCTCCGAACAGACGCAATTGATGCTACCGGACTTGCACGAAAATTTGCATGTACTGTCAAAAATATTTGCTTCCATATGGCCTGAGCGCAAGTTTTCCACTCATTGCTCTTTAAATTTGGAGCATCAGGCCTCAACATTCTCTCAATGAAAGCTTTCTTTTCCGAGAATCTTTGACAGATTAGATTCATATCTGACAGTGTTTGATGTCTCTGCGGTGAAGATATTTGCATTTTCTTTTCACGAATTAAAAACCGCAAACAACTTTCAAAACTGGACTCTTGTCCATGTCCTTCATGGAGATACATACATCCATACAAATCTTGGCTTTGCAGTCTTACATTTTCAGCCATCGCAGGTCTTTTTTTGGCGAGAAAGACCTGTTCTAACTCTACAAATTTTCTTTGAGCGTAGAGCTTTTTTGCCCCCTTTGACCAAACGCCATTGACCGAAGCATTGGAATGGTTCACTCCTAATATTACGAAAATAAAAATCAATATCTCTTTAAAGATTTGTCTGCCCATTACCCCACCTTTTACATATTCAAAGTTAACGAAAACATCAATGGCCCCACGATCAATGAGATCACTCCCGGAAGAATAAAAACCGTCAATGGAATCAAAAGTTTAAGCGGCAAAATCTGCAACCTCTTTTCGAATTGAGTTTCCATAGAAAGCATAAATTCACTTTGCAATTCTTGTAGTGCACCATCGATGGGACTTCCACCAATCAAGCCCCTTTCCAAAACCATCAACAGTGCTCTTCGCCCCGCTGTTTTAACTAATACCGGGTGTTGCGCGAAAATTTTTACACTCGCTTGTCCCGCAATTCTTTTTTTCACCCAAATTCGCAAATTTTTAGCAAAAGGATCTATATGACCGTCTAAGATTTTTTCCAACGCGGGAAATAGTGCGACACCCAAGAGCATTTGTAGCCTGACTTCGAAGACAATTTCTAAAACTGAGTTCATTTACACTTCCAAATCTTTCGTTTGGGCCATCTTGAAAACCAAGAAAATACCTATGGCCATCAATAGAAGACTAAAAAAGAAAATTAATCGGCCGCCGGAAAACTGAAAAATCATTTTGAAGTCCGCGTTCCACGCCCATTGTGCCAAAAAGATCACGAGATATAGAAAAACGCTGACGATCGCCTGCGCCTTGGCTTGCAGAGACACTGTTTCTTGTTTTGTGTGTAGTTTTTGCCGCAGTTTTTCTGTTTCACGGAAAAAAGAGAGTGCTTTGAAGCTGAGTGAACTGTTTTTTCGACAAAAACTTGTCAGTTGCGACATCTTTGCATCTGATTTTTCAAATTTTTCCCAGCCATTCGTCGATTGAACAGCAGTTGCATATGAAGTTTCAAAAGAAATTCCGGCCTTCATGTTCAATATCAACTCATCAACGAACAAAATTTTGTCGTATTTGATCTTTCGTCCGCGCTTTTTGATTGTGATGATGACCGGTACTGCAATTTCAAAAACGAAAAGAATCAAAATCTGCCACTTGATCATCGCAAGAGCGAGAAATCCAAGAATGAGTGACAAAATTTGCCACTTCATTTGTGCAATTTTAAGTTTGCGATGTCCGAAAACATCCAGAAGTGTCCGCAAAAGTAAAAACTCGGACATCAAAATGATTAGAAACGTGATTACAATCATGCAAAATCAGTAAAGCAATGTCGGTGCCGAAAATTTAGTATTGACGTTCGAGAATTTGATTGTACACTTTAAGTAAGTAACACGATCAACAACTAGTCAAAATCCGTAGGAGGGTTAGACCATGGCAGCGAAGAAAAAAGCAAAAAAGACAAAAAAAGTAGCAACAAAAAAGAAGACAGTAAAACGTAAGAAAAAGAAATAAATCACTTTTTCTCGTAGTAGTGAAAACCCGGATAATATCCGGGTTTTTTATTTTGTGCTTAAAGAGAGTTTTGAGAGCAGAGAATGCTTGTTTCACCAATTGAAATTTCGTGATTATCAGCCGCACAAACTTTAGGTTTTTCCAAAACTTTTAGATCACAATGTTCAAAACTTTTCACATCACCAATTGCGCCTGTAGGAAAAGAAATCGTGTACGATTCAAGATCGAAATCAATCATCTGTAGAGTCGTGAGATAATCATGGTCTAGGCAAATTCGAAGACGACGATGACTGTCTTGCTGCAAACGATAAATACTTTCAACAATATCCGGTTCATTAAGACTTAGTGCTGGCCACAGAATAACATCACCAGACTTAGAAAAAACCTCTTTAGCGGAATAAGCGGGCCAAACAGCTTCACTCACG
>JAYTHU010000017.1:0-6747 GCA_043732305.1 Oligoflexia bacterium | reverse complement strand
CGATCCAATTATCTAAAGAAAAAATTGAAATCGCAAAAAAATCATTTGATTCAGGCACTTAAATTAGTTTTTTGGGCGTAATGTGAAAGAGATCTATTTAATCGCCAAAACTTATTTAATGAAGTGTTACGAAATGTTTTCAATATGGTGCAATGCAATCTTAAGGCCACGACCACAACAACTGAGCAAGGTATGGTTAATTAAGGCGGGGCTTTATTCCTCGGCAAAGATTTATTGCCTCACTCAAATTAAACTCAATTGTTAGCGAAAGGCAGCTTCAAGTGTTGATCAATGGCTGGACAAGATGACTGATTCGAAAACTGTTAAAGACCAGAACTCAACCCCGTCAAAACCTTCACGAACTTGAATTGGATCTATAGATAGAAAAATGGCTAGAAGCACAAGAGTCAAAAGAATGGATATTGGTATGATATATTTATTTTTACTGAATTTCAAACGGCGCCACCAAATATTCTTCCAATGCCAGCAGTAACCACCATAGCAAAAGCTCCCCAGAAGCCAACACGAATAGCGCCCTTCCAAATGTTGGCGCCTCCTACTTGTGCCGCTACAATTCCCAGTAGAATTAAAAGTATGAGAGACGCTGTTGAAACTAAGAAAATAAGATTGCTCAGTGGGGAAACCAAAACTATCGCCAGCGGTAACGTTGCGCCAACAGAAAATGATGCGGCTGAAGCCAAGGCCGCCTGGATAGGTCGAGCTTTTAATTCATCAGTGATTCCAAGTTCATCTCGTGCGTGACTTCCGAGAGCATCATGAGCCATTAGCTGTTCTGCAACTTGCTTGGCAAGTGATTTATCTAGACCTCTTTTCACATAGATCTGAGCGAGTTCCTCGCGCTCGGACTCACCATTTGATGCAAGTTCTATTTTTTCTCGGGAGAGATCTGCTTCTTCAGTATCAGATTGGGAGCTGACAGAAACATATTCTCCAGAAGCCATGGACATTGCTCCTGCCACAAGACCTGCAATTCCTGTCAGAAGAATTGTTTGATGAGAGGAATTTGCTGCGGCCACACCAATGACCAAACTCGCAGTAGAGACGATGCCATCATTTGCTCCCAAAACAGCAGCCCTTAGCCAACCTATATTTTCAGAGCGATGTGATTCTAGAGATTCCACATTTTCATTCCCTCGAATTGTAAAAATATCTTTCCCGATGTGGGAGAATTGCTACCATATGCAGAGTTGAAACTTGAAGGCAAAAAATCCATTGTGACAGATGAGCCCAAGCCAAGCTCGGTGTCATTCCACTTCGCAAGCCAGTGTGTGTATCCTACTGTCACTGCCTCAACCCATTGGCCATCGTTTTGATTCGGAACACTTGCAATTTCAAGTTCTGCGGCTGTTCTTTGGAGAACTTCAACTCTTCCCCAAATGGAGTGCCTTTCATTCTTAACTAAAAACTCTTCACCGAACGATGACAGTGATGAGGCGTTGTCGTAATTCGTTATCAATCCAAAAATTAGAGTATTATGAAACTTCCACCCGTCGCCTAACTCGGACTCCGTATAAAGGGAAGTTGAATAGCGATAGATGACAGGTGCATTTGGCTCAGAGTCATTTACTTGAGCTGCGGATACCATCAACGTAATATAGGGGCTAAAGTCCTTAGCAACCCTTACCGCGTAAGAGTTCGGTGATCCCACCGGCAGATCGACAGAATCTGGTTGGGGTTCAGTTCCGTTGAACGCCGATACTTCGACACGAGTGGGACCGAGTTGTAGGGCGGAGCCAAATACCGTACTAGATATATGTCCAACATCTTGCCCGATGTGATGACCTAGTGGGACATCAGGGTTAGCCATCCCAGTTATTCTATGCATAAAAGCGACTGGTCCATCAGTGCTCTCACCGCGGGGAGCAAAAAACAATTTTAAATTGGTTTTTGAATCTTCGTTGAAGCGAATGGTGTCGCTAAGAGTAATGCCCATAATCGGCGAGCTATGAGGGTGTTGTGCATCTAGAAATGGCGTACCTTGAGAGTTCACTTCTCCAATCTGAGTCAACTCGGGATACCCTTGATAAGGAAAGGTCCAACGTTCCAAAGTTCCCATATAATCGAGATTCAAATACTGTGAATCTCCAATCGAAGTGCCAAAATCCACCATAAACATATTGGGTGCTGCAAAGTCAGTTCGTCCTCTGGGACCTGACTCTGTAATTTCCGTCGCAAAAGCATTCCCACTTAGCATAAACATTCTCATGGGCATTCCAGACATAGGCAGCGGCATACACATTTCCATCGTTGCGTCCCAAACTTCCATGTCAGAACAGTCAGCTGAACTTGTCGAGTCCGCGGCCTTTGATCCAATGGGTGAAAATGTCAGGCTGATGAAAAGTGGAATGAAAATAAAAATGATTTTCATCAGATGACCGACCTGCGTCCTAAAAGTTCCGTGAGTTCTTGGATTTTGGTCTCAATGACTTTTTCGTCCCTAGACTTTAATGCTGAAGCGACACAGTGACGAATGTGCGCGTCAAAGACGTTTAATTCTATGGAGCGAAGTGCAGCCATCGAAGCACGAAACTGTATTAAAATATCGACGCAATATCGCTGATCCCTGATCATGCGCTCGATACCCTCAATCTGGCCTCTCACGCGCGATAAGCGCGGCAACTGAGACGAATGGTCAGGGTGTGCAAAATCTGCGTGGCAATCTGCACCCTTTGTAACTTTGCGCTTCGCTTTGGAACTACGTCTTTTCGACTTGGTCAGACTTCTCATGATAGTTCTCCAACAAAATATTTAATTTTCTTCCATATACCCCCCTAGGGGTATATGACTGTTTTCCAGGTGTACGATGAATGAAATGGCAAAGCAAGAAATTTTACCGGCTAAGTCGAGCGTAAAAAATGATCCCGTATGTGGCATGGGCGTGTCGCCTGATACCGCGAAGGGCAAATCGGACTTTGGCGGGCGAACCTATTTCTTTTGTAGTTTAAAGTGTAAAGGCAAATTCGATCAGAATCCGAATCAATATCTTGATCCACCGACCAGGGTCGCTGCCCCGAAACAATCCCGCAGCGAAACAGAAATCTATACCTGTCCAATGCATCCACAGATTCGAGAGCCCGGGCCTGGCAACTGTCCAATTTGTGGAATGACACTTGAGCCACTGACGGTTACCGCCGATGCTATCCACAACTCAGAATATAAAACCATGCTGACTCGCTTTTGGATTTGCGGCGCTTTAAGTGTTCCACTCTTATTTTTAACTATGGGTGGGAGAAACCTTGTCTCCTCAAATGAATGGCTCGCTCAGATAAAGTGGGTTGAACTGTTATTTGCGACCCCTGTAGTTTTTTGGGGAGCATGGCCGTTTTTCGAAAGATTTTGGCAATCACTAGTTAATCGAAGTCCAAATATGTTTACACTCATAGGTCTTGGTGTTGCGGTAGCCTATATTTACAGTCTTGTCGCGGTCATTGCTCCGCAAATTTTTCCAGTTTCTTTTCGAGACCCGATGACTTCTGAAGTTGGACTTTATTTTGAAGCCGCTGCAGTGATTGTTACTTTGGTGTTATTAGGTCAGGTTTTAGAACTTAAAGCACGTGGCCAAACAAGTGCTGCCATAAGATCTCTCTTGGGTCTTCAGCCAAAAACGGCTCGGCGTATTGGAGCAGACAATAAAGAAGAAGATATTCCGCTCGATCAAGTCAAGACTGGCGACCTACTGCGTGTTAGGCCTGGCGAAAAAGTTCCTGTAGATGGTGTCATTGTATCCGGTGAATCGTCAATAGATGAGTCCATGGTCTCAGGTGAATCATTGCCCGTAGAAAAACTGGCGGGGTCAAAAGTCATTGGCGCAACAATCAACGGCACAGGCTCTTTCATAACGAGGGCTGAGAAAGTTGGCAAAGACACCCTACTTTCTCAAATTGTACAAATGGTATCAGAAGCACAAAGATCACGAGCTCCAATTCAAAAACTTGTTGATAAAGTGGCTGCCTATTTTGTTCCAGCGGTGATCATTTCTGCAGTGATCACAGCTATTATTTGGGCGTTGGTAGGCCCCGAACCAAGATTAGCTCATGCCGTTATAAATGCCGTTGCGGTTTTGATAATAGCTTGCCCTTGTGCTTTGGGTCTCGCAACACCAATGTCAATTATGGTGGCCACTGGGCGCGGCGCTATGATGGGTGTTCTCTTTAAAAACGCTGAAGCCATAGAACTCATGCAAAAAGTAAATACTTTGATCGTTGATAAAACCGGGACGCTCACTCTAGGAAAACCAAAACTCACGACAGTCAAAACCATTGGAACTATTTCTGAAACCGATCTGCTCACGCTAGTGGCAAGTTTAGAAAAAGCCAGTGAACATCCACTAGCCAGTGCAATTGTTGAAGGTGCCAGTGAGAGGAAGATCACGTTTAAAGAAGTTCAGAATTTTGTTTCAATTACTGGAAAAGGGATCACGGCAACCATAGAAGGAAAAAAAGTTGCTGTCGGGAATCAGGCTCTCATGGCTGATCTATCGGTCGACTTTTCGGCGAACGAAAGTGCTGCCAACTCCCTCAGGGAAGACGGCCAGACAGTCATGTTCGTGGCAATAGATGATAAGCCCGCAGGTTATATCGGAGTCATGGACCCAATAAAGGAAACGAGTATCGCTGCAATCAAATCTCTTCAGGCTTTTGGAATAAAAGTCATCATGGTCACCGGAGACAACTTAAAGACTGCGGAGGCGGTGGCGAAGAAAGTTGTTGTCGATCAGACATTTGCGGATGTCTTGCCTCAAAAAAAGGCTGAAATCGTAAAGCAGATGCAAAGTGAAGGACGCTTCGTTGCTATGGCAGGAGATGGAATTAACGATGCTCCCGCTCTTGCGCAAGCACAAGTTGGTATCGCCATGGGCACGGGAACTGATGTTGCGATCCAGTCGGCCGGAATCACCCTAGTGAAGGGGGACCTCGCTGGGATAATTCACGCAAGAGCCCTAAGCATGGCCGCAATGAAAAACATAAAGCAAAACTTGTTCTTTGCTTTTATTTACAACTCTCTGGGTGTACCGGTAGCCGCAGGAATTCTGTATCCATTTTTCGGATTGCTCTTAAGCCCAATGATCGCAGCATCAGCTATGAGTTTGAGTTCCGTTTCCGTGATATTTAATTCATTGAGGCTGAGAAAAATAAAATTATGAACCAACGCTAGTTAGCTCTAAATGTAAGGGTTTCCCCTTTTCAAAGAAATAATAAGTAAGTAAACAGACCCAGGCAGCGCCTATCAAAAAACCGCTTAGTACGTCGCTTGGATAGTGAACGCCAAGATAAATGCGAGAAAAGCAAATGCCCAGTATCACTATTGCTGTGGAAATTATCAGAACAATTCGAGCTTTCGACGTTTTGTAGTATCTCCAGGTCAAAAACATCAGGAGCAAATAGAATGACGTAGCGGTTAACGAATGGCCACTTGGATAAGAAAATCCACTGACTTCAATGAGTCTTGGAATAATTGTCGGCCGCGCACGAAAAAAAAACTCTTTAAGAACCCAAGTCCATAAACCAGATCCGATGCTGCCAACCCCAAGATATGTGCTCCCTCGACGATCATGGCTTACCCACAAGAGTGCCACTCCAGCAATGGTAAAGAGTGTGATTACAGTTGGTGATCCAAGAGCTGTAATATCAACAGCTGGACCGTTAAAAGTAGAAATCCTAAATTTTGAAATCAAAACCAATATTTGCTTGTCGAGTGAGTTGATAGTCTCATCTTCATGAAGCTCCCAAGAAATCTTCGAAAAAAGACCTAAAAAAAGAAAAGTTAAACCGACCCAAAGAAGGTGACCTAATCGCTCTAGATTTAAATGATTAAAATTTTGACGCCATATTCTCAATCGATCCATTGGTCCTACCTTAGTCATAGTAATAGAAAGTCTGCCAGCTCCAAACGGCGAAACACCACGCAAGCCTTTGCTACCGAAGGTAAGGGGCTTGAGATCAACGAAAAAGATGCATCCTCTCTACGGAAGCGACGTAGCAAACCGCAAGAACGGAAAAAAGTAGGAGCCCGCAACCAATGGCCCGAAAAGTTCCCACCCGCGGGGACAGAACGATGATCACGACCATATATGGGATCCATGTCACGATAGTTCCATAGAGTACAAATTTAGCGTGCTGACTTATGGCGACTCCAGTTTCCGAGGTGCCAATAACCAAATACGAGATCAAGGTAAATACTGGTACAATCGTCGCTATTCCAGAAAGAAAGCTTTCACCCGTCAGTTCCAAATAAGTAATAGCGGCAGTCAATGCGCCCCCAATAAAGAACGAGACAAATACGTTTTCGAAAAGTCCGCCTTTAAAGAACATTGAGTTTAACTAGTTTTTTATTTCGTCTAAGCATTTTAGTAACCCTCCTTCGTCCGGAGTAATTGTCAATGAGTTTTGATATTGGACTCGTTCCTCGTGACAACATCCACTGGCCGATCATCAAGTAAAACGATGCCATACTCGAAACAATCAACAAAATCGGGGCACGATAAATTGGGACCATTGGCAATGCTGGCGCCACCAGATATCCAATCCAAGCGCCAACATTTCCTAGCATAAGATTGAAAAATCCATTTTTTAAGGTTTCACCCTTAAAAAAATTGAAGATTAAACCTACTGCAGATCCAATGAATAATATTAGATCTCTTTCACATTACGCCCAAAAAACTAATTTAAGTGCCTGAATCAAATGATTTTTTTGCGATTTCAATTTTTTCTTTAGATAATTGGATCG
>JAYTHU010000016.1:0-1973 GCA_043732305.1 Oligoflexia bacterium | reverse complement strand
TGTGGGATCATGGCCCACCAAAGCGTCAACTCAAGTTTTTGACACCATTGAGCCATTTCTGAGCTCGATTTCGGTAACATCTATCGTGATTCAATTCGGTAAAAGCAGTTCCATTTCAGGTCCAGTGACCAATCCTCAGACAGCATCTAGGGTTTCTAATCACCCTCCATTCTCTAATCAGTTTTTTGCGCTTGGAACACCATTTGCAAAAGAAATAGTTATTAAAAAATGCAAAACACTAAAAGCTCCGAGCTTCGGTTTTATACTTTCGCCAATCTTGCCGTGTGGATGGTTACTCTTCTTCTGGCACTTGCTGTTTTTTCTGCGACGCTTGCCAAAGCGACCTCTGCAAACATAGAAAAGCCATCAAAGGTCCTAACCCGAAAATAAATTAAATTCCAAAATCTATTTTGGTTTTAAAAAAGTAGGTTGACAGTTTTTTTCGATTCCAAACCTCAGGTCTAGCTGACTACTCACATTCACCGTTTTAATCGTCTATTTAGATATATTAGTAAAATCAAATGCTTAAGAGTGTGTCTTATAACTATAAGTCACACTTTGCGTGTTCTTATTAGAGGTAGGAAGCTCAGTATTCAAAAGGGCTGTGCAAACACCAGGGGGAGCGGGCCTTTGAACCTTGGTCAAATGGGGCGACAACTTTAGAATTAAATTAATTCAAACAGCCGCAAACCTATGCTGGTAAAGGGTTCTACGGCGCTTCCTAAAATTGAGTTTAGCGAAATCGACAAATAATCCCTAAAAAACACGAGCTGAACTCATACAATAACTTACCGCATTATAATGCTATGCATTTATGCGTGTATTGCATTTCAAATTATAATGTACTTAAAACAAAACAAAAATATTGTATTTCACAAGCCAAGCTGGGATGATTTTCATAACAGGAGGCATGATGGACATTGAAATCGAATCAAGCAGCGGTAAAAAGCGTGAGTTAAATAATTCAAATATGAATCAAAATAGGGGGTTAAATGGGCCTGCAGGCACATCAAATCAAAGCGGAAATCAAAACTCTATTAGAACTACCAGCTCAAGAAGACTTCGCCATGAGGCAGAAGTCGAAGTTTTAAAATCCAAAACGGGAGATTTAAATGAGATCCGCGAATCCTTAGGTTTGAGACCCTCGCAGATTTGCGAAATTTTAAAAGTTCATCCATCGGCATGGACCCGGTGGGTAAAATCGAAGAAAGCTCCGCCACATATTTACCAGATGCTCGAATGGTACGTTGAGCTCCTGACTTGGAGAGGCCAGAATAGCCCACTAAAATCTGACATCCTTTTGCCAAAGAAAATTCGAATGGAAAGCTTGGAATCATACGTTCCGCTCAGAGAGCCGTTTGAATTCACAAAATCGCCCAATCCTCTCCATAATCCGCATAATTTTATTGAAAAGAGGGTGTTTCTCACTATTCTGTCTCTTAGCTTCCTATTTCAATGTGGCCTCTCGGTATTTTTATACCTGTGGCTAAAACACTAAGGCCCGATGGCGCCCGAAGGAGTAATTATATGTTCACATTTGACTTGATCGAAGAACACGGTGGTCACGAAGAAGTTGTTCTATGCTCCAGTAAAGAAGCTGGCCTTAAAGCTATCATCGCGATTCACAACACCACTCTTGGACCTGCACTTGGCGGAACAAGAATGTGGAAATACGCGAGTGATGAAGACGCTTTGATCGACGTTCTTAGGCTCTCTAAGGGAATGACTTACAAAGCTGCAGCAGCTGGACTAAATCTTGGCGGCGGAAAAGCTGTCATCATTGGTGATCCTAAGAAAGACAAATCAGAAGCACTCTTTCGCGCATTCGGCAGATACATTCAAAGTTTGAATGGTCGCTATTTCACAGCAGAAGATGTCGGCACCGATGTCAATGACATGGAATTCATAAACATGGAAACACAGTACGTGACAGGCATCACAGCCGCTCACGGCGGATCCGGAGATCCTTCTCC
>JAYTHU010000015.1:0-6847 GCA_043732305.1 Oligoflexia bacterium | reverse complement strand
GACAATCGCCCAAGCCATTCGAAACTTTGGATACGACAAAAGAAAACTTTTCTCGTTTATTGGATTAAATCTTGCGGCGCAATAATGAATTAGCCGTGATAGTCAGAGACAACAAGGCTGAGTATGTCTTCACGGTAAAGGACAACCAGCCAAAAATTTCCTATTTATACTCTCCGCTGGCCTCATTCTGGCCTCGGAGGTATAAGAGTCGTTCTTGGAGGGGAATATGACCGAAGAAATTTCAGAAAAAAGAAAACATCACTATCAAGCCCACGACATTTACTACACCGCCGAGCATCTCATGGGAGTGGCCTACCGCCTGATAAAACTTGGTCCAGACTCAGTTCATCCAGATGTCATTGAAGCTGCAGTCAAAGCCGGTGAACTTATTGATGCACAAATTAGAAAAAACCAGGATGGTCTGCCTGGACGAGATTTCATCATCAATCATCTTCTTGAGCAGCTCACCCCCATATACAAAGCTTTTAAAGACGAGAAAATAATTTATCCAGAACTGAGGGCCAAGATTCTTTTTGTGCTCACCATAACCCCACCCTATTTTATATTGGATGCCGATACTAAAGTTGAGATTCTTGATGAGTCACTAGCGTTGTTAGATGGCGAGGCCCTCCTGGATCTTATGAACAACGGAGGAGAAGATGTACCAGCAAAAATACATGGCCCGGCTGAAGCGGCCTGTTATTTGGTTGGAAAATTATTTAATTTAAGCAAACGCAAAGTTGAGACAGTAAAGGCAGAATACAAAAAAGGTGTTGGTTACATGACGGGCCAAGATTCTGAAGAAACTGAATCAAAGATTTTTATGCTTCAAAAATCATATGACCTGGCAGAAGATGTGGCTCGGCAAGAGCATTTCAAACTAGTCTCCATGAGACAAAAATCACCATTGGCTGCAGAAATAAAAAAGGAAGGTTTAGAATTATTGGCCAAAGAATTAGCTTCCGTTTTGAAAACTGACCAGGAGAATCTCCCTACTTAGGAAAGAAACTCAAGCCCGTTTCAATTTCTTTTCAATGGCCTCAACACGTTTTGTCAGTGTGTTATCAAGGGCCTCTCTCAATTTAATTTGCATGAGCGTCTGATAACCAATTCCAAGTTTTGTTGCCTCGGAACGGTAAGCGTCCAACAAATCAGAGTTTTGCCGTCAGTAAGCTCATATATTATTCAGAGTGTACGCTATTTCGAGTCATACCGATCGCGAGGAAAGTATGAAAATCAGATCTCGCTCGTGAATCAATGCAACTCCCGAGCAACAACCAAGTCATTTTGAAGCCGTAGTTTTTACTGCTATTCGATAGGCTACGACCCCTCCAATAACTGCACCAAATATTCCTGACAATAACATATAAGTCAGAACCGTTTCATATGGAGTATTACCCTTTAAAAAAGGCAATAGATTCAAAAGTGCGACTCCGTAAGGAAAAACCAGCCCCAAAATAGCGCCTGTAAAAACGCCAAAAATAATTCTTAATACTATTTTCATTCTTACCACTATTTGCAGAGCTCAATCTGTTGTCAAGAAAGATATAGGAACTGATCAATTGTCGGCCGCATAAAGTCCATGATTTTGGCATTATCACAAAAATCTATTAAAATTTGTTGTTCTACGTTTTTAGAAGCCGATTGTTGATAGGTCCGGGTTGGAGTGAGCCGCCGTAGGCATATGGGGATTCAATCGCTTGCGATTGCTCAATATTTTTTCCGAATAATGAATTAGCCGTGCATTGTGGGTATTGAGATTGTCCATGACCAGTTCAATTATTTTTGCGTTTGGATAAGAATCAGCGACGTCTTTTATAAATTCGGCAAAGTCGAGTTTCGTTCTCTTCTCCGTCACCTTCGTGCCAGCTCGAACTGATCTAAGAAATTTAAAAATTTAGACTTTTCCCGGGCTGACTAATACTTTAAATCGTTCCGACAAGAATTAACAAGCGGGCATTTGACCACAACAGACATTAAAAATAAGCCTGCGTCAATGGTGGGTGTCCTTTCAGTCCATTCTCCATCATTGTGTATATACGGGAATTTTCCTCCATAATGCACGGGCCACGGATCAAATATTTGAACTGGTGCTTCTTGAAAATCTCTCGATATAGCCTTCAGTGTCCACACAACTTCATATTTATATCTATCTTTTCCAACTTCTATAGAGTTTGCCACGTAAATAACTTCTACCTCTTTACCCGGGGCCTGGTGTAAAACTCTCTCTAGTTCCCCTGATGATCTATAATAAAATTCGTTTTTTTGACCATTTTTAAATACAACCTTGCAAACTTTTATAGGAAGACTTGTGTTGCAAGTGAAGTTGGCGACCTTATCCTTTATCATTTTAAAAAGGTAGGATTCTGCATGTCCCATTGCCGCTGCCAGCGTGATTGCAAAGAATAATAAAACTGATTCTCTCATGATAACTCCATGGCTAGATTATCCCGTTGCAAAGTCTGTGGGATTAATTTCCCATATTATTGGGCTTCTAAGTCCATAAGTTGATAACATACTAATGCGATTAATGCCAGGCTGAAATACGATTTTCGCAGCCGGGCTGCGATAGATGCTTGTTCGAATGCCTATCTTAAAAGTACCCTTAATATGTTAAGACTTTATGCATCCCCCAAAAGGGGTTCGGCGATGAAGTATCGAAAGATGAAACTTAAAAAGAGCCTCAGCAATTTGTCGATAAAAACATTAAAAAAGGATCAATGGTGAATACCGACGACAGCCCAAGTTTTCCGGATTTTCTCTTTCTATATTAGATGTACTGTCTCATCCCGCGAGGAAATCACGGATGCAGTATCAAATTTAATTTCCGAAATATTTCCAAAAATAATTGTCAGCATTGAAATCGCTTACTGGAACGTCGGCCTTTGATGATCCTCCGCGAATTCCTCCGGGCCAAGAGTGTCCGCCGCCAAAAATAATTCCGTCGGTGGCGTCATAAACATTCACAGGATTTATTTTACAAAGTGTGACTGGAGCAGAAGGGGAATCGCTAGCGGGTGTAGCGTAATGATAGCAAGTTGTTGTTGAGGTCACAACCTCCACGCTGGATGGTACGTTTGAAACATTGTTGAGTGTGATCCATCTGCTAATGGTAGAAGGAATAGAGTAAAAGCTTGTTCCTGAGGGCCCATTTCCTATTCCACCGCTAAATGGATAATTTTGATCATTTAAAGCGTGAGTCTCAAGAATCGGAATGGGACGCGAGTAATTGCAAGTGTAGTAGGATTTTCCACTGCCATCAAGTTCACCGGTTCCGCCAGACACTGACATAAATCCAGCAATCTGAGTGGAGAGATTGCAGGCGAGGCGATGACTCATAATTGCTCCGTCGGAAAAACCGGTGGCGTAAATTTTTGCTGCGTTGATGGAATAGTTGGCTTCGGCATCAGAAATCACAGCACTAATGAAGGACACGTCGTCAATATTATTGGCCTGGGCGTAGCCACAACAAGCTCCACCATTAAAGGTCTGGAGACTTCCAAGGCCGTCGGGATAGACCACGTAAAACTTTTGAACTTGTGCCAATTGATTGAATTGACTTGTTCCTGCTTGATTCATCGCCGTTCCCCCGCCCCCGTGAAGAGAGAGAACTAAAGGATGAGTGAGCTTGTCTGTGATCGGTGGAATGTATATGTAGTAATCTCGCGTTACTCCCCCAACGACGAGAGTTCTCTTCATCATTTTTCCACTGACAAGAATATTGATTTGAAAAGCGAAATTAAGATAGTTAGCTGTTATAATCGCGGTTCCTTCGGTCAACCCCGCAATGCTCCCCGCACTGACGGACGCAACGGTTGAGTTTGAAGAAGCCCAAGTGATTTGAGAGGGATTTACAATGGCGGGATAGGGCACGTTGCTAGTACTATTGTAAAATCCGCTAGTCGCAATATATTGACCCGCACCTATTGTGGTAGCGGCAGGAGTAATCCAAAAAGCCGAGCCATCGGGACCTCCTATCGCTCCTATAGCTGGAGCCGATGTTCCTGATGGACCTGAGCAATTTTGAAACAAGATAAAAAGTGGTAGAAATATAATTGCTAACAATAGTCGAATCATCGTAACTCCCTAACCCTATTTTATGCTCAATGTAATATCGGCTCGAATGTCTTAAAACTTGATCACATGTTATTCCGCAGCGATTTTGTCACCCTTTAATTACGCAGGGAAAATGTCACCTAGACTGATCTGATAAGCCTTTAAAACTATTAAGGTTAGGGGCGTTTATGGATCAAGAAGGGATCTTCAAATTTTAACTAGCCCAGGAACAAGGCCAGAATTGTCATACCTCCTGAACATTTAGATTTTTATCATGATAACGGTAGACTCGTAGATGGTATTTACTTCAACAATATGTGGGTGAATCTTATTTCAAATCTCGACGGATTTGCTTTTATCGAACTGATTAATGAAACTTCGGCTACTAAAATAACAATCACCGCGCTGACGAAAAATATTATCGGCATTCAAAGTTTTGCTCTAACCAATAGTAGCAAGGTAGCACTTGGTCCTGGCGAAACCTTTGAGTATGGCTATAAAATCGAAATATTCAGAGTCGATGTTGTTTGACGTACTCGTTCACTTTTTCATGGTCAACCAAGTCGAGCCATCGCCAAGTTTTAGTTACTTTATCTTGAGAAATTAAAACTCTTTTAGCTGTAAATCCCACTCTTATTTCCCAAATTAATCCGGAAGCGCTAGTCAGGCGTTCAATGCCTTGGCGACTAATGTTACCGTTTACTCCAGAGAGAAATGTGACAATCCACGGATTTATTTCGAAATCTTTTTGTCGCAAAGAATTCAATATTGAAGGTGTGAATATGACGTACTCTATTACTTGGCCTTTTTCAAAAAAGTAAAGTTGGTTGGCGCTTAGCGGATTTTCATCCATGAGAGTTGAAATATTTATTGAGCCTATTTGAGGTGTGGCAGTAACTTGAGTGGCAGACGGGGAAATTACGGTCAGGTTACTTTCCGAATCGACCTCATGTTTTCGCCGCATTAGATTCCCGCTAACTTGGGAAACCCTAACTCCATCCGAAAAGCCTTTTCGTTTTCTTGAAATCAAAGCGGGTGGTTGCAAGTTTTGGTAAGTTTGTTTTTTCAAAGCAATTTGTTCTTTCTCGTGAAGCTTTGCGACAGTTCGCACGGTAGCGCCAATTTCACCAAGGAATTCTTCAATTTTCATTTTGATCTTTACCGGGTCTGTCAGTTGATTATTAGCCCCCGTTAGAATTTGAATGATTGCTCCGCTCATGAATTTATATTCTTTAGATTCCTGCTCTGGAGCGATGCTTGTTAGCCACATATCGATAAACGCAATTCTTTTTCGAGAGGGGTTGTTGCTCTGGAAATCAGAAACTTCAACAAAAAAATCCCGAAGCAGCAAAGTGAGATATAGCTCTCCAGCGTCATGCCATCGATCCATTTTATTGAAATCTTTTTTACGAGCCAGCATCAAATTGAAAACCCGAATCATAGATTTCCGATTTTCCGGGAGAACCGTTTCAAGGGCCATGTTTATCTTTTCATTTAAAGTAAGGTCACCGACCTTTAGTTTTTCGCCTAGCTTCTCTCGAAAGTTTACCGAATTTGAAGTGTGATGTCTGAAGTTGAGGGCCACATCTACGTCGACTTCAGTTTCCGCGACGGCTGTAGCAAAAAGTAAGAATAGTTTTTTATTCGAATCAATCAGACGAGAGAAATCAATCAACAAACCCTTTTCGTAAAGATCTCTCACGTAGATTCTTAGGTTTTTGAGAATATTAGTTTCATTGAAAATATCTGCAGGAGGCACTCTCCCCTCGTTAATATCTTTACTTGCGTAAGCAAGTACGACGCGGGCCTCAGGACTCAAAACATCAGGAGGCAGTATGAGGGGAAGTTTGCCGCGATAAAATTCTTTTACTTGCTCTTCCATTAAGTTAGCTGAGTCAGTTTCTGACCCGACCTCGAATGGCTTGATGACTTGATCAAAAAAAGACTGTGGAAAAGTTTTAGGAATTGCAAGTGAGGCCGTACTAATTTTTTGGGTGTAAGATGCGTTCGAAATTTTACGTAAATCAGAAGGTGTCGCGTGAGATAGGTAATCCGCAATCTCATTGAGTGCAAGTACCGTTGGTGCAGTCTGAACTAACTTTGAAGCAAGTTGGATATAGAACTTATTCAATTTGTAGCCAGCGGGTAGTTCTATGACGACTTGGTTCAAAATTTCCACGCATGGTTTAGGCGCGTCTCCTGAAGCAATGACCATAGCCGGATGAACTGTGGTCAGTGCCATTATGGGGATGAATGCGTAGCCTAATTTATGAGCGAATATAGTCGTTTTCATACTTTATTAACCTGATCTTTGCAAAGAAAGTGCCCAACCAAATTTGGCCTTGGGATTGCACAATCAAAAATTCGATTATGAAAAGAAAAGTACTGTTTTCAAAACTTGTTTTTTTATCTTTTTGCCTGTTTGCAGTTGGATGCGGAAACGGTGACCACATGCCTGTGGAAGCCACCGATTTGAAACTTAGCAATGTTGGATCTATTGGTTATAAAAGCGTGTTGCCGATTTTTCAAAATCAATGTTCTGCTTGCCATAATGCTAGTTCCGGTCCGGGCCAACCAAATTGGATGGATTACAAAACTGCCTTTGCCAACAAGGATGCAATTTATCAGCAGGTCGTAGTCACCAAAGCCATGCCTCCCAGTGGAAATTTATCACAATCCAGTCGTGACCTCATTGGAGCATGGCTTTGGTGACTACGACCTGCTGATAAATTGCATCCTTGTTGGCAAAGGCAGTTTTGTAATCCATCCAATTTGGTTGGCCCGGACCGGA
>JAYTHU010000014.1:0-6925 GCA_043732305.1 Oligoflexia bacterium | reverse complement strand
ACCCTATGATATAAAAGTAAATAACCTTTCTTCCGCAACAACTGGGGTTGGGCAGATCACTGATCCCAATCAAATCTTACCCAGTTCAGTAGAGCCATTGTCACCACCTGTGATTGGCGGTCCTCCATCAACTATTGGTGGTGATCCGACCGTGGGCAGTGGAGGCACTAGTGGCCATGGAGATCAACCACCCACAAACATCGGAAAGTGCATCATCCACACGGATCATGGAGTTATACGTCAATTGAGTTTTGCAAATGTCAAGAAGAGTGACTTTAAAAGAGAGAATGAAAGTTGTTTAAAATCTGGAGAACACAATAATGGGGAAGATAAGGATCAAGATGAAGGCACTTTCTTAGCCCCTTCATCTAATGGTGAAGCAACTTGTATGACGAGGAAGGCTTGCGAGGGTATTATTGCAAGCTATCTCCAGTACACAGGTGGGGTACTTTTGGCTAAACCACATCAATTGAATACCATCCATGGCCAAGGAGATCTCAATTTGGATCAAAATGGTGAAAACCTGGGTAATGACGGCGAGCATGATGATGACAATAAGTTTGTGAAGTTTAAGCCTGATGAAGATTGTAAAATTACTGAGGGGCAGCATGATGACGATGATGGTGAACACAAAAATACGCATATTTTATCAGATGATCAAGTGAAGCTTGAGATTTTAAAACTAATCACGCATTGGCAAAAAAATGACTCCGGTGATAAGTAATAAAAAATTAATTCATGATTTTTATGATGAGAGGATAACTTCCTGAGCACGATTTCGGTAACATTTATCGTGATTCAACTCGCATCTCTCCACTCTCCACCAAATAGCGCTAGGGGAAAAAATTCCTAGTTTGTTCTTAAAAGTCCAAAATATCGCAGCTAACTCAACTCCGTTCCCTGCCGCAGTGGCGCCGCTTTTGCAAAACGCTTGGTCATGCCAAGAATCACTGCCGTTTCCACAGCAAATCCAGAAAATGTAATTACTCAGAGTTCCGTTATTGATTTCGCAAAACAGCTGTATCGGGACAATAAATTATTCATGCGCCTGCTACCTGTTTTTGACAGTGTCATGGTTGATAAAAGACATCTCACTGTTGATCTTGAGTGGTTGGGTAAAAATCATTCGTTCGATGAAATCAATGACCTTTATATCGAGACGGCTGTGAATTTATCTGAGACGGTCGCTCTCGATGTGGCGAATAAAAGCGGGGTACCAACTCAAGAGTTTGATGCAATATTCTTCATGTCTACCACAGGTCTATCAACTCCAACTATAGATGCGAGGCTTTTCAATCGCATTCCTCTAAACCCGCACATAAAAAGAATCCCGATTTGGGGATTGGGTTGTGCTGCAGGTGCCGGAGGGTTAGCTCGGGCTTACGACTATCTCCTCGCGTATCCCACCCACAAGGTTTTGGTCATTGCCGTTGAACTTTGCAGTCTTGCATTTCAACTCAATGATCCAACAAAAATAAATATTGTTTCAGCTGCATTGTTCGGTGATGGCGCGGCGGCTTGTGTTCTCGTTGGTGATCAAGTTCCAAACGATGAAAAAAGCAGGCCGCAACCCCAAGTGCTAGGAAGCTTTTCTACAATTTATCCAGAGTCTCTCGATGTTATGAGCTGGAGAGTGACGAGTGGAGGATTCAAAGTTCAGCTTTCAAAAGATATTCCTTCGATTGTGACTTCTCAGGTGAAAGAAAATATTTCAGAATTTATCCAAGACAAAAACGTTGAATTGAGCGATCTCACTCACTTCATTTTTCATCCCGGAGGAACTCGTGTTCTTCAAGCTTATGCCGAAGGCCTTGGTATCACAAAAGATAAACTAGCATATTCTTATGACGTTCTAAGAGATTTTGGAAATATGTCTAGCGTCACCGTGTTTTTTGTTTTAAAAAAATTTTTGGAAAACACAGAAGCTCATTCAGGGGAATATGGATTGGTCGGCGCTCTTGGGCCTGGCTTCAGTTCAGAATTGGTTTTGTTAAAGTGGACTTGAATCGATGAGTGCTTTTCCATTAATTAGTTTTTATGCGATAATATTTTTTGTTATAATCCAAAGAATTATCGAACTAAGAATAGCTCGAAAAAATACTGCAATACTGATTAAAAATGGTGCGGTCGAATTTGGTGCCGATCATTATTGGATGCTCATTCTTCTTCACAGCTGTTTTTTCTTGAGCTTGTTTGTGGAGGCTTATTTTTTTGGAATTCATTTTCCAAAGCAGTGGGGCTACTGGCTTGGTATATTTGTTCTTGCGCAAATTTGCCGCGTTTGGATTATTCGAAAAATGAATGGACGTTGGACAACAAGAATCATTGTGATGCCAGGCAAAGAATTGGTGCAGGACGGTCCTTTTAAATTTTTACGGCATCCCAATTATATGGTCGTCGCAATCGAACTTTTTTCTCTGCCAATGATATTTGGTCTGCGCGGAACGGCGATAGTTTTTAGCCTGCTCAATGCTGGAGTCTTGCTGGGAGTGCGAATTCCAGAAGAGAACCGTGCTTTGAAACGAACAATAAAGAGTTCGAATATCTAGTCATAATTAAAAGTAAATTATCAGGTATTCGAAGCTTTTGAAATTTCAGCGGCAATCATTGGTAAAGACGCTTGCTCACTTCTTCTCGTAAAATTTTTTTAAACTGTTTAGCGGAGTTTTTATTATCGTTTGAGATAACATCGGAATCTTGGTTTTCAAGGCGTCGATGAGGGCTTTCATTGTTGGCGCCAATGTTGTTACCGGTATTCACGCTATCAATGAAAACGTTTTTATAAGCTCCAACTACTTTTAATGCATCGATCATATCAACCTCCAACCTTTACCATTGCAATCTACGCCCCTGGACCAAGGGTCGCTTAATGTCAGAGGTTCGCAGCCACGCTAGACCAGACTTCAAAAATTGCACGCAGATATAATGTAAGTGGAATTGCGGAACAGAACTAAAGTCCACTGGGTATAAGGATTATTTTTTATCTCTAACGGGAATTGTCATATTGCAGATGTCAATATGGCCAGCTTGATATTTGAACCATTCTTCTTTGCGATTGCGACGAGCCTCAATAAGTTTTTTAAACAATTCGGTGTCTGTTCTTAAAACTTCTAAATGCGCGCGTTCTAACTCTGGAACGTCAGCGGCAAGCTTCACTGATCGGATGACCACGTTCTGCTCTGGCTTTTCATAAAAGCCCAGTTTTCCATGGCCTCGCGGTAGAGCCGAAAGTAAATCCATTCCTTGAATCACGCGACCTATCAGTGTCACGTTTCTGTCGAGAGTCCGGGGAGAATGTCCAATCACCGCATAGAGTTCGGTTCCGCCGCCACTGTCTGCCGCATTGTCACGCCCAACGCCGACAGCTCCATAGCAATGGATCAACCACATTTTCTTCCTTGCTGGATCCCTGCCCATCGCAAAGCCATTCGAAAAACCAACTTCTGGGGCGTAGGTGTCACTGTCGGGAAGTCGCGTGAAGGGAAGCGATTTCAAAAGTTTGTGGTCAAACTCAGAGGATAAAAATTCCTTGGCGCCTTTAAGTTTTCTTTTCAGCTCCGGCTTTTCACTATTGGGATCGGCCCACTGAACCACGTAATTGTCCTGCACACGAATTATTGCTAAGCCATCCCAATATTTTTCTCGCGTCAGCATTTTTACATTTTCAAAATGTTTGGGCGCAAAATCTGGAGCCAGCTCGATAATCACGCGTCCTGAACCTAACTCCATATACAAAGTTTTTTCGGGATCAAGCACTCGCCAGTCGGAAGGTTTTGTCGATTCCAAAACCGCCGCGACTCCCGTCGAAGGCGTTGAAGTTGGAGTCGCGATAGGAGCCGCCCAAGTTGTGACTTGAAATAGCCCGAGGAACAACAAAAATGAAATCATTGGATGCCTAACTTTTTAAAGAACGCATCGCTATTGGGTTCGCGTCCTAAAAACTCGCGGAGAATATCGATGGCATCTTTCATGTTGCCTTGTTCCAGAATAAATTTTCGGTAGCGTGCGCCAACTTCGGGGCTAGTCAAATTATCTGTGGGAAATTGCGTGAACATGTCTTGAGCGTACACAGCTGACCACAGATAGCCGTAATAGCCTGCATCATATCCGCCCATGATATGGCCAAACGATGCGGGAAACATTTGTCCTTGCACTGGGTTGATGCCCACGATCTGTTTATACAAATCAAGATACGTTTGATTCACGTCTATTGGGCCATCTTGGGTGTGCAAAGTCATATCGAATAGAGAATAAAGCAGTTGAACAGTGTAGCCGTAACCCAGATTAAAATCTCGAGCAGCAATGATTTGTTTTAGAAGCTCGGGTGGAAATTTCTGAGAATGATCTAAATAATGTCCTGAGAGCATGTTTACAATATCGGCATTCCAAACCCAATTTTCCAACATCTGTGACGGAGCTTCCACAAAATCCTGAGCCACAGCAGATCCGGAAAGACTCGCATAAGGTGCACGAGTTAAAGTTTGATGCATGATGTGGCCGAACTCATGAAAAATAGTTTCAACATCGTCATGATCAAGAAGGGAGGGTTTCCCATTCAAAGGCGGGCTCAAGTTTGCAACGATAGAAGAAATCGGAAGATTGTAATTTCCATTTGGTAAAACTCTTCCCGAAATAAGTGGGAAAGCCGCCGCGTGATCATATTTTCCTTCGCGCGGGATGAAGTCAGTGAAAAAATATCCGATTAAACGTGCGTCTTTAGCGTTATGAATTTCATATAGATTTACATCTGGTGACCAGGTGGGAGCGTTTTTGACTTGGGTGTAATAGACGCCCAGCATTTTTGAGTAAATTTGAAACATGCCGGCTACAACAACATCTGCAGGAAAAAATTCTTTTATTTTTTCATCGTCCAAACTGTAATCACGTTTTTGCAATTGATAACTGTAATATCCAATGTCCCACTGATCCAATTGAGTGGCGTCCGGGACACTTTCTAGTTTAAACTTTAAAATCTTTGCTAAATCTGATTGAGTTCTCTTTGCGAGTTTATTTTTCAGGCCATTCAAAAATGCAAGAACGGTAGTTCCGTCTTTTGCCATCCGCTGCTCGATTTGATAATCGGCCCAGGTTTTATATCCTAACAATTTTGCAATGTGCGCTCTCAAAGCAACTGCACCTGTCAAAAGTTTAAGATTGGCTTCTCCGCCGCGGTTCAAATATCCCACTAACATTTTACGACGGGTTTCAGAACGAACTGCGTTGTGACTTATAATTGGATAGTCACTCTCTTTAGTATTAACGATGTATAAACCAGCATCAGTTCTCTTGAGTGATGCCATGTAATCTGAGGGCAGTCCTTCAAGTTCTTCAATTGAAAATAAAACGGTGGTCTGATCTTTATTTAGGTTAGTCGAAAACTGAGTTTCTAATGATGCGAGTTTTGTTTTCAAATCCCGCACCTGACCTAAAGCTTCATCGGAAAGTTTAAGACCACTATGCTCAAACCCTTCCAAAGTTTCTTTGAGGAGTCTTGTTTCCGCATCATTGGTTGGAGTTGCATCCACTAACACTTCATAGATATCGCGGCGAGTGACCATTTCCACTCCGAATTGCCCCGAAATATCAGCACAGTTAGCGCTCTCAGCACTAACATTTTTATTCATGGAAACATAGTTCATGAAAGTAAGGGTGTTGACGCTATCACTAAAATCAGCGTTCAGTTTTTCAAACGCGAGCAATGTATTTTGCAGAGTGCGTAGATTTTTAGGAATTAATACAATGGTATCGATGGCTTTTTTCGCATCATCAATGTTGCTTTGGCAAAGTTCCGTGAGTTCGCCTGGTTTGTAGTCGTATTTTATGAGTGGTGCAAGTTCAGTTGATTTTGCTTGAGAGTGAGATGTGCCTGCAAAAATCATAAGTCCTAAAGCTAAAAAGATTCCAATATACCTCAAATTCGTCATTTGATTCCCCCTCGTTTGACGTCACTTCACTGCTAAGGGATTATCAAAACTCAAGAGAAAGCACAATCATTTTGACGCTGCTTTGAACGCTGCTTCCTTCAACCCTGCCAGGAAGAATTTGATCACGCTTTCGTCACCTTTTCTGGAGTGTGAAATGGGGGCCACGTTGGAGGATGTCCCGGGAGCGGGTTTGGTTTCCGCAAACTTAATTCTTGTAAATATATTGCATACAAAAGCTGTGAAGCCACTTACAACTTTTGTCGGATGAAGTTTAATTTGCAGTCCATGAAATTTGGTTGTGATTTCCCCCTTCATCACTCCCTGAGATAAATCCCAAATGGCGTGAGCTGAATCCAAGGTGCCTTCGAAGTTAATTCCATCTTCCGCGGAAAAAAACGTGTCCAATTCTGACATCTTTTGATTCTTTACTTCGATGTCAAGGTGGTCTTCATTCTTGATCGAAAATAAATCGGATTTCCAAATAAAAATAACCTCTCCTGTTTTTTGCACACGTCCTCTCAAGTGAGAAAATACAAATCTTTCACCGATTTCTTTACGACTTCCGAGTTGAGAGATAACGGCGTGGATATCGGAAACTTTGATTTGCCCGTTTTTTCCAAGAACATCTAAATTATAGTTAAGCTCTTCGTTGTCCAAGGTGATTCGGCCAATCAGAAGTGGTGCCAGGCTTTCAAGAAACTTTCCACCGTAAGCGGAGTTTTCGAATTTTCTGTCTATCCCTTTTTCTTTAGTAGAATTTTTTGAGAACTTTTCAAAAAGTTCGATCTTACCGTTACTGATTGTGATTTCATGTATATGCTTGATTTCTTTTTTCACACTGGACAGATCAAAATCAATGTTGATGTCTGCATGACTTATTTTTACTCGCGACCCCGACTCCTGCCTCGCATTCGCCGTCCACTCCCACCGACTCCGCCGCGAGATCGCAGCCATGGCCGCCGCCCTCGACGGCCTCGACATCATCGTGTTCACCGGCGGGA
>JAYTHU010000013.1:0-19559 GCA_043732305.1 Oligoflexia bacterium | reverse complement strand
ATCTTGCGGCGTCTTCTGGATTGGTATTTCCGTTATATAAAAAGCCCGCATCGCTTTCTTTTGTTCCGCGATTGAACCAACGCAGGTACTGATTGATTTTTCTTTTGCTTTCTTCTTCATCATTGAATTTTTTCTCAAACACGCTGAAGTGTTTATTGAACTTCATCAAAACCATGTCATTGATATGAGATTTAAAGACCTGATCAAACTCGCCGAGTTTCTCTAAAAAACCGATGTATGCTGGAGGAAGTGCTTTGATTTCATCTTCGGACATATCCCCTAGCCCACCGCCCTGCACCACTTCCGACATATTAGCAGGAGCTTTGCCGGCAACTGCATCCACAGATGCTGCGGTAACTTTTTTGGAAACGAGTTCAATACGATCATTGAGTTTCATCAATCCAAAATCCATGGCGGTTTGTTCGTCAGTGAGATTGAATTTTGTGATTCCCGCTCGAGTGAAAATAGGAATATATAAATTGGGAAGAGTGTGCTCATAACCGAATTCCACTCTAGTATCCCTTACTGCAGAATTCACAGATAAAAAGGTGTAACCCATGACTGCGGAAGCCGCTGTAATCCACAACCACTTGTTCACTCGTAGAAAGTTCTTTCTTCCGCTAGTGAGATCTTTAACAGCTTCTTTCCATGATTGCTTTCCTAGTACTAGTTTCGCGCCCACATGTTCTGAGTCGATCAAAATAACAGGATCACGCCCACCGTAGAAAACTTGATCGGCATAAGACATTTCAAATTTTTTCGAAACCGTCTTGCCCGTTTTTATGACCCACTTGGGAAGAATCTTAGATCCGTTTTGCTTCAGAGACTCTGCAAATTGTTTTGAGAATCTGTCCTTAAGAACTTTAGATAGCATTTGCTCTTGTTCTCTCGCATTCAACTGGTTGAACTTCGCCTCAAACGCTTCAAACTTGAGAGCATGGAAGTGTTCGGGGTCAACGGAAACAAGATCTTGAGAATTCAGTGTGTGTCTAAAAGAATTATAAATGATGCCTGATTCACGAGGAGTCAAACTATTGAATAATTCTTCTAGAGAAATGTAGTGACTAGCAACCCTGGCTCCCTTGTAACCCACTTCACGAACCATCGTTTTAGCAATTAACATAGCCGAAGCCATGATCATGGTAGTAACAACCATTTCGGAAGTGCTGATTTCAAGCTCATTGAGTTCTTTGTTATCAACAGCTTTTGTTTTGGTCCATATAGCATCTAAATTTGCCGAAACACGATTGGACGCAGCAAGAACTTTTTTATCACAAATGTCTTTAATTTTCACCAGTTTGTCTATGTCGTCTGGAACAGAGTAAAGAGTAGAAAGAACTTCCTCTGGTTTTTGATCGGTCACAGCATACAAAAGAATTTGATGATATTGAACAACAGTGGCTCTGACTGAATCGAATTTTTGTTTTTGCGTGAGCTTGGGATTTCCTAAAACTCCCCGAGCTGAAGCGACAACATCTTCCATCTCAAGCTTACGGTCTTTCCAATATGCCCGTTCCGTTCTAGCTTTGATCCATTCTGCATATTCTTTACTGGTACGCGCTTTGTGGAAAAAATGTTGACCGAGGCTACCGGCAATCATTCCGGCGCCACCAAAAATTTGTCCGCCGATCATAGTTTTAAAATCTAAACCAACTTGACTCAACAGAGCCGCTCGGCCAATTTGCATGTTGGAGCGATTGCGAATCATCAGACTCATCATTGAAGTAGGAATTTGAGCAATGGCACTGAACACTGTCAGATCAACCAACTGTCCCATGTCCCGAAACTGATCAACGCAATCTTCATAGAGAAGCTTGTCGTGGCTGAGGATAGCTCGCTGAACGCATTCAATATGGGAGCCTGCGATAAATCCTAAGGTCCCCAACGACATTTGCTCGGCACCAGTCACCACTGACGGAAGCTGATACTCAACTGCTGGAAGCTTGGGAAGTGCACCTTCGGGTACGGCATCCAAAATTAAAGTTGTACTAGAATCGGAGGGGTTAGGCATTTCTGCTTCACCACGATCGTTGTAGTGCCAAACCTGAAGTGAACTGCCAGGAGTGCTTTGGGAAGCCATTGCAGTGGAAGCGATCTCTAACGTGATCATTGTCACTACGATGAGAAGACTCATTATTTTGCGAAAAAACACTCTCAACTCCATACACCTTTGAAATGCAAATATAGGGCCTCTAAATCAGTCCTGCGCTTCTTCTTATGCGATTTGGCCTCACAAAATCATCATATTGACGGCCAAGTGACCAAAAAAGAAAACGGCTGTCACATTTCGTGACAGCCGTCCTTAATTCAATACTTAAGAATCGATATTACTTAGCAGCGTATGCGAGTGTGCAATTGCCATTTTCTAATTGCTCGTCAGTATCGTAAGCTTTTTGACCAGCTTTTTCAGCGCGTGCAGTCAAGTCACCAGTGGACATAGCCAACATTGTGTCTTCGATAGCTAATGCTCGTTTGTCTTTTTGTGATTTGCCAACGTTTTTAGGATCAGCTTTTTCAGTTGCGCGTTTGTTCAACAAAACTGTCAAAACAACTCGTGCATCAGAACTTTCCAAAACGTTTGCAGCAACATCAGACAATTTGTTCTGAATAAGTGAATCGCTTGCAGCGAGATCATTCAATTCAGCTTTGTACAAACCAGCTGTTTCAGGATTCAAAGATCCGTCAGCAATTGAAGAACTAATAGCTTGAATCAAATCAGTAGCAGCGATCTGCTTGATAGAATCCTTAGCAATAATCTTCAAAGCTTTATCTGAAATGACCTCAGACAATTTACCGGGAGCGGTGTTAGCAAGAGGAGTCATAGCTTTAGAAAAGCGAGTGGATGAATCCAATCCCTTTACGTCTTGCACGATTGCTCGAGCTTCTGCGTGAGCAGATTGTGAACTCTTAATCATTTCGCGAATCGCTTTATTAGATTCACCGCGGCCTTCTTCTCGACCTTCTACTGCACCTTTTGCAAATGCACTTCCAGAAACCGCTGTAACTAGAGCCAATGTTAAAATACGTTTGAACATGTAATCTCCTTCATCGTTAGTAATTCGTTCAACTAGTAAACCATTTTAAAAATTAAACCAATGTGATTATCAAGATTATCCTTATGCAATCCAGGGGCCCATTCATGCCAAATGCCAAACCTCATTAAAACACAATAGAGAGCGAAAATAACATCCTGCGGCCCCTCTCGGGGCGCAATTTGCGGCTCCAATGCATATTACTTTGACAGAGACGGCGAATTTCACTACAAGTTATTTTTACAGGCCCGCTTGTAAGGGCTACATGAATGCACTGAACTCATTAAAGGGGGAAATAATGGGGAATGTGAATTGTCTAATCGTGGCTATGATAGCTACAGTTCTAGTCAGTAGTCAGTCGAGGGGTCAAGACAACACTTTTGTTGAAACGTGCCTTGGCGATATTGCCAAGCTTACAAAGCCTATAAGTTGCACCAGTTCCGGTTCAACTCTTAAGCTGGGTGTCATCAATGAAGCAGTCGTCATTCAAGCAATAACAAGTTCAGGGGTTGTGACAATGTCCATGCTTGTTCAAAAAATCCAACATCTTCCGGCGAGATTTGAAGATGCAGGTTTTATTGAAGAGTCCGTGCGCTTTGTTGCTCAAGGTATGGCGGGGGCCGGCGTGAGCAAAGCATCAATGAGAACTTTGACTATTGCATTTCAATGTGGGCAAAGCGACTATGCCTACATTGGAGCAACGCTTGGAGATCTCATTCCCAATGAAATATTGGCGGAGTGTCACTGAGCTCACCGAAGAGATGTCTGAAAAGAATGTTTGAGAAATGTTATTAAAGCTTAAAATTTTTGATCTCTGGTTCGCAGCCGCAGCTAGAGAACAAATTAAACAACATGTAGCGAGACTCGCAGACACCGCTCACGCCTCGAGTGTGATCTTTGCCAACGCGCATGTGATTGTAGAGTCTCATTGGAACGCAAATTTTAAGGAAACGTTGCAGCGAGCTAATTTCATCGTTCCTGATGGCGTCCCTATTGCTTGGATTCTTCGGGCTATTCAAAAAAAATCACTTAAAGGTAAAACTGAAACAGCTCCGTTCACTATCGAACGCTACTCAGGTCCTGATTTAATGGAAGATATCTTCAAGGCTTACCCTGGAAAAAAACATTTCTTCTTGGGCTCTACTCCTGAAACTTTGGAAAAAATTAGAAGCAGATTCAAGCTTGAGTACAAAACAGACGTGGCGGGTATATATTCTCCCCCGTTTGCTTCTGAGTTTTCCGAAGAAGAAAAAAGGAAGCAGCTAGAGATCGTAAAATCCAG
This sequence comes from Oligoflexia bacterium, assembly GCA_043732305.1. Classification (GTDB taxonomy): domain Bacteria; phylum Bdellovibrionota; class Bdellovibrionia; order JABDDW01; family JABDDW01; genus JAYTHU01. The sequence goes on along the minus strand of JAYTHU010000013.1, from coordinate 15,245 downwards.
CGGAGCTGAATATGTTTGGGTTGGATTGGGTGCGCCAAAGCAAGAAAAGCACGTTATTGAAATGGCAGAGAGAAGCAATGCCGCTCGTAATGGTAAAAGTGTTTGGCTGGCTGTAGGAGCAGCATTTGATTTCTACGGTGGGCAAAAACCCCGAGCTCCCAAATTGATGCAAAATGCTGGAATGGAATGGGCTTTTAGAATGGCTTCTGATCCAGGCAGACTAGCTTCTCGATATTTCAAAACAAATCCCGTCTTTATTCAGCTAGCTTTGAAAGAAATTCTGAAATATAGATTTTAAAAATCATCCCTTAAATATATGAGGATCAGTCATGAGCAAACGCGCCTTTATCACCGGCATCACCGGCCAAGACGGAAGCTACCTTACCGAATTGTTATTGGAAAAAGGTTATGAGGTTCACGGACTCATTCGCAGATCCAGCAGTTTCAACACAGGTCGCATCGATCATATTTATCGAGACCCACATTACCAAGATGCAAAACTTTTTTTGCATTACGGCGATTTGAGCGATGCCACTAATCTCAATCGATTGCTAAAGACCATCCAACCCGAAGAAATTTATCATCTTGGAGCTCAAAGTCACGTGCGCGTGAGTTTTGACATGCCAGAATATACGGCTGATGTCACAGGTGTGGGAACCGTGCGAATATTAGATGCGATTTTGGAATCCGGAGTGAAGACAAAATTCTACCAAGCGTCGTCATCTGAAATGTACGGAAAAGTTCAAGACGTTCCTCAAAAGGAATCCACACCGTTTTACCCTCGTAGCCCTTATGGATGTGCGAAAGTTTTTGCGTACTGGCTCACGGTGAATTATCGGGAAGCCTACAATATGTTCGCTTGCAACGGGATTTTGTTCAATCACGAGAGCCCTCGTCGCGGAGAAACTTTTGTGACTCGCAAAATCACAAAATCGCTCGCCCGAATCGTCGCAGGAAAACAAAAAGATCTTTACCTGGGTAATCTAGATTCCAAGCGCGATTGGGGTTTTGCAAAAGATTACGTCGAGGCCATGTGGATGATGCTACAACTAGAAAAACCCGATGACTTTGTTATTGCTACTGGAGAGACACATACAGTTCGAGAATTTTTAGAACTGGCATTCGGGTCAGTCGGATTAAACTATGAAAACCATGTGAAAATAGATCCTAAATATTTCCGCCCCACAGAAGTTGATCTTCTGATTGGTGACGCCTCCAAAGCCGAAAAAACTTTCGGCTGGAAACCTAAGGTCACATTCAAGGAACTTGTTCACTTGATGGTTGAGGCAGATCTCATTGCCGAAGGACTCGATCCTAAAAAGGTACTTAAATTATGACGAAATGGAATGTCAAAGACCCTGTCACCTTTAAAGATTTCAAAAATCAAAAAATTCTTGTGACCGGCGGCCACGGATTCGTGGGACGTCATGTTGTCGAACGGCTGATCGCTCTCGGCGCTGATGTTAAAAACATTGAAATTCCACGAAGCAAAGACTGCGACATTCGCTTAAAGGAAAATGCTCGAAAAATAGTTGCGGGGAAAGACATAGTGGTGCATTTGGCCGCTCGAGTGGGAGGCATTGGATTCAACCAAAAATGCCCTGCGGATCTAATTTTTGACAATGCCACCATGGGTCTGCATATTATTGATGAGTCTGCAAAAGCAGGAGTTAAGAAACTTTTAGTGGCGGGAACAGTTTGCGCTTATCCCAAATTCACACCCACGCCATTTTCTGAGACAGCGCTTTGGGATGGATATCCTGAAGAAACCAACGCGCCCTACGGCGTAGCCAAGAAAATGTTGCACGTGGCATTAAATGCTTATCGTGAGCAGCATGGATTGCGCGGAATTTATTTGTTACCTGCTAATTTATACGGACCATTCGATAATTTTGATTTGGAAGCATCACACGTCATTCCCGCTATCATTAGAAAATTTGTTGAAGCGAAGAGAAATAATTCACCCGAGGTAGAACTTTGGGGAGATGGATCTCCGTCCAGAGAATTTTTATATGTGGATGATGTGGCGCGCGGAATAATAATGGCTCTTCAAAATTACGATGGGCCAGAAGCTATAAATCTTGGCACCAACGAAGAAACTAAGATCAAGTATTTGGCAGAAACTGTTCAAAAGTTGACAGAATATAAGGGCCACATTCGCTGGAACACTGATAGACCTAATGGTCAGCCCAAGCGGCAACTCGATGTTTCACGCGCCATAGAAGCTTTTGGCTTCCGTGCAGAAGTGAAGCTCGAAGACGGTTTGAAAAAAACCATCGACTGGTTCAAAAATATCCCCTAAACTTTGACTATTATGGCAGACCAGGACAATAACCCAAAGATCAAAAAACCACGCAAACGTGGCATTTGGATTCCCGTGGTGACTGGACTGATCCATAAAAACGGCAAAGTTTTGCTTGGTCAACGCCCAGTTGGAGAAACCCTAGCTGGAGCATGGGAATTTCCGGGCGGCAAGATTGAGCAAGGTGAATCACCTCAAGAAGCACTTGCTCGTGAACTTCAAGAAGAAATTGGAGTCGATGCTGAAGTTGGGGCACTCAGGCTAGCTCACACACATTCCTACGGCGAACGTGGCGTGTTACTTTTGTTCTACGATGTGGGATTTTGGAAGGGCGAGCCCAAAACAATCTATCACGATGACCTCCGCTGGGTAGACCCCGAAGAATTAGAAAAAATTCAAATTCCCGAAGCCAATCGAAATATTCTATCAACGCTGATTAAGATTTTAAAAAGTCCGACTGTTTAAATTTTCTGCGAGAGTTTTTTCATGAGTTTAAAAATCGCCTACATCACCAGCACTTTTCCTAAATACACCGGTTGTGACATCGGAAATTACGCGGGCTTTTTAACTAAAGCCCTTTCTGAACTTAACCACGATGTTCACGTCATAACATCTGCACTTCCGGAAATTGAAAACACTTTTGGTCGAGTGACAATGCACAAGATCATGCAAAATTGGGGAATGCTTGAAGCTCCGCGGTTGATGCAAACCTTGATGACCCTGAAGCCGGATATCATTCACTTGAATCATCCAACGGCTATCGACGGAGCAAACTCTAAATTTTTAGTAAATTTAATTCCGGAGATGGCAAAAGCCATTTTGCGATGTCCATGGGTGACAACCCTCCATGGTTTTGAGAATGCTTCTCCTTTAGAAAAATTTAAAATCCTGCCGCTGCTTATGGGAAGTGATGTCGTCACGGTGACGAATCGATTTTATAAACAGCAGCTGAAAAAATTCATGCCAGGCGCCGATGATTCTAAAGTTGAAATTGTTGACGTGGGCTCTCATTTTAGCGGAACAGATGATTTTTCCTTCGGAACAAAACTAAAAGTGCGGGCCCACTGGGGACTTCGTCCCGACGATAAAGTTTTGGGGTTTTTCGGATTCATCACACCTCCCAAAGGTTTTCATAACCTCATCGAAATATTCGCTAAAGTTTGTAAGGACGATCCTTCAATGAAACTTCTAGCTCTTACGAGCTGGAATTTGACGAAACCTGATTATAAACATCGATTATTAAGTCGAATAGAGGAGCTTGGAATTCGGGATCGCGTGATCTTTTCTGGATTTCTGCCAGATGCTGATTTGTGGCGCGCGCTGAGCTCAATTGACCTTTGTGTCTTTCCATTTGAGCAGCCGATCGAACAAAAAAGTTCCGGTGTTTTACGCCAAGCTCTCTACAAAAGTTTGCCGGTTTTGACTTACGCGCTGGACGTGCATTATTCAGAACATGGATTGAATAATACGAAAAATATTTTACTTTCGGAATTTGGAGATGAAGCTCAAATGATTGCCAAAATAAAAATGTTTTTTACTCAGCAAGCCCTTGCTCATGACAATGAGGATGTCATCGACTCTGCCGAGATTTTGCGCCAAGGCGCCTTAGCTTTGAGACCTCGACTTAGTTTTGAACATGTCGCCAATGAAATGAGTCGAATTTACTCTAAGGTTTTATAAGCTTAAGTCTTGCAATATTCAGGAGGCGCTCCGTACATATATTTTCGATTTGAAGAGCGGAAATAACCTTAGCTCCTTTTTGCCTTAGAAAATCCAAAACACCATTTTCACCAGTGATGTGAGCTAATCCCACAGCGAGCAATGTCGAGTGAGAACAGTTGGAATTAGACAATTTAACAAATTGATGTCGACAGCTTTCAATAGATACCTCAATACTTCACGATCGGATCCAAGTCCGGTGACCTACAACTCTTTTTCGTGAGCTAAATGAAGCATTTTTGCATCGAGATTTAGTAAGGGCTCAATGGTCCGAGCAAGTACGGTGGTCATAAATAGAAAAACCGCGAGACCAGGCTTCGACATAAAAAGCGCTTATACAATTGAAAAGCTTTTGGATTGATGGTAGCGCTCCTTAAGTAAGATTCATAGCCTACTATTGCAAATGTAGGGCTACGAAAGTAGGTTAGGTCATAAACGAATTGGAGATTTGAAATGGAATCAAAAATACTCTCACTCAATCTCGGAACACCTCAACCTATTGAGTTTGGCGTGCAGACCATCCTTACTTCTATGAATAAAAAATCTGTGCCTGGGCCGCTCAATGTCCAAATGACTAGTATCGACGGAAACACATTTGCAGCCCCTCAGTTTCATGGAACGCCTGAAGCAGTTCTTTATATATATGGAATGTCGTCAATACAAAAGTTTTTAGATCGGTTGGGAGTTGTTAACGCAGGCGACATTTACGTCCCGGGTTCGCTGGGCGAAACGTTGACAGTGGATCATTTTGACGAAACAAAAGTGAGCATTGGAGACAAATTTAAAATTGGCGAGGTGATAGTTGAGGCGAGTTTTCCGCGTATCCCCTGCGCCAAAGTAAATTTCAGGATGCAAAACCCGCGTGGGCAAAAAGCAATGCAAGAGTGTGGCATGAGCGGAGTTTACTTCAGGATATTAGTACCTGGAAAAATAAATGTGACGGATAAAGTTGAGCGAATTGCTGAAGCGAAAATAAAATTTATGGTTTCAGAAATTTATCCACACGTGGTCACCGGAAAAAAAATGAGTGAAGAACAATTGCAGAGAGCACTTAAAAACGCAGCATTCCCGCGAAAATATTTGGACCGTTGGTCTCAAATGCTTCTCACTTCGTCATCATAGCAATGATTTTCTGATCAGCGGGCAAGTGAGCATTTATCATCGCGATCCCAAGATTTTGGCACGTCGCTACCGAAAAAAGTAAAATGGTCAGGCCTAGGGAAAAAACGGACGTATTATTAGGTCAGAATTTCGATCAACGCGAGAGCTGCCTGCTCTTGTTCAGCGTTTGTAAGTTCTGGAAATATGGGAAGCGCGAGTGCACGTTCGCAAAGCTTTCGAGAAACTTCGAATGACTCTTCGGTAAATCCATATTCTTTCAAAGCAGGCTGAACAGGTATTGTTTTTGGATAAAAAATATCCGTAGGAATTCCTTTAGCTTCGAGCTTGCTTCGAACTTCATCCCGGTTATCAACCATGATTGTAAATTGATTCCAGACGTGGAAATTACCTTTTTGCTCTTTGGGAAGTTGAATATTTCCGCGCGTTTCTAATACGCTTAGTATAGCCCGATACTGCTCAGCGAGATCACGACGGCGAGTCACCCATTTATTTAAATGGCGAAGTTTCACGCGCAAGATTGCAGCTTGCAAAGCATCCAGGCGAGAATTCCATCCTAAGATTTCGTGAGTGTAACGAACACGCATTCCGTGCACGCGAAGGAGTCGCGCGCGATCTGCTAAATCATCATCGTCAGTGGTGACAAGCCCACCTTCCCCTGCTCCGCCTAAATTCTTAGTCGGATAGAAGCTGGTGGCGCCCATAGTTCCCATTGAGCCGGCACCTTTATTATTATATTTAGCACCAATGGATTGTGCGAAATCTTCAAGAACAAAAAGCCCATGTTTTTTGGCAAAAGCTAGAATGGGTTCCATGTCTGCGCACTGACCAAAAAGATGGACTGGCATGATGCCTTTGGTTTTCTTGGTCAAGGATTTTTCTAAATTCTTAGGATCCATGGTGAAATTGTAGGGATCGACATCGACAAAAACTGGGAGCGCTTCACAAAGTAAAATTGAACTCGTGGACGCGAAAAAACTAAACGGCGGAGTCATGATTTCATCGCCGGGTTTTACGCCCATGGCCTTCATGGCTAGAACCAAAGCGTCTGTGCCTGAGCCACATGTGATGGCGTGTTTCACGCCAATGAATTCCGCGAGTTCTTTTTCAAGGAGTGTGACTTCTTCACCCATGACAAACGCTTGTTTTTCAAACGTCCGCTGCACGATCGGCATCATTTCTTCTTTGAGAGTTTGATACTGACGAGTGAGATCAAAAAATGGAAACTTCATTGTAGCCAAAATTGCACTTCTCCTATAAATTTTTACGTATGCAGCCCAAAAAGAATGATTCGGTTGAGAATCTCAGAATCTGCTTTGTAAGTCAAAAATTTCCTATTTTTGATCGCACCGCGGATTGTGGATATCTTTGGCCACTCACACAGAAATTAGCACGAATGGGTCATGACGTCAGCGTTATCACGCCAGATCCTTCTGTAGATAAGGTCGCACGGTTTCCTGACCGGTTGCAAATTTATCGTCTGAGTAATTTCCGTGATTCAGCTCTCGATCAACTCGAACAAATTCATCTTGAGAAGCCGCTGGACTTAGTGCACAGCGTTGACAATTCCGGCCTTTCGATCGCTCTTCATAAAAAAGATTTGAAAATCAGGTTTGCTTCCGACGTTAAAGGGACTGAGCTTGATCAAATTTTTGGGCTTTGGGCTTTGGCCGAAGATCGCGTCGGCAGTTATCTCAAAACTAGCATTTATATTTTAAGAAAATTTTTAAAAAGTTTCTTAGGCGATGATAAAAAACTTTTGAGTCATTCGGACGCCGTTTTTGTATCGAGCCAAGAACAAATGGATATTTTAGAGCGCTATTACCGCTATCCGTCTTCCCGTATTTTCATTATCCCATTTGGCATAGACGGGCAATCTTTTGACGTGAACCGCATCCCCAATAAGCTTCCGTTTGAAAATCTGGGCGTTCCAAAAGATCACAAAGTTGTTTTGACTATCACCCCATTCATTCATGTGGAAGAAACCAAGAATCTTCTTTCAGCTTTTGAGCGCGTGGCGATTAAGAAACCCAATACAGCTCTAATTATTGTTGGTGAAGGTCCTCGCCAGCGCGAACTCGAAGCACACATGCTCAATCTAGCACTCGCGAGTAAAGTTTGGTTCGTGCCGCCCAATGATCCAGATCTGATCGATCTCATGATTAAAAATTGCGATGTCTACGTAAATCTCTTCAGCAAAAGTTCAGGCTTTGAGCCCACCGTGCTCGATGCGATGGCAGCGGAAAAAACTGTCATTGCAAGCGAGATCGGAACTAGTCGCCAGATGATTGAAAACGGTAATGATGGATTTTTGCTCAGGCCAACCGAAATCGCCGCTCTGAGCCGGCTTCTCTTGCAGATTGTCTCCGATCAAATAGATACTCGCGCCATCGGCGTGAGAGCGAGACAGAAAATATTAAAAATGTTTGATAATAATCGCATGGTGGAACAAACTATCGATGCGTACAAAAAAATTCTGGGCAATTCTGGAATAAACTGAAAAGAAAATCTGCAAGGGTCAACTTCAATGTCAAATGCAACTTGGTCCCCACGGCTCCGTGCCGCATTCTCTCAAATAGTGATTTTCTTTGTTTACGTCTATGCCATATCCCTAAGCACGTCGATGGCCGGAATGGAAATTGCCAGTGTTGTCATCGGCGCCTTCGTAGTTTTTGTCTGCTTGATGGATCGGACTTGTAAAAAGAAGAAACTTGAGCTGCATACTTTAGGAATTGAATTCCCATTATTAATATTTATGCTCGTGGTTTTTGCGGGATTATTTATAAACGCTTCCCATGGAGATATTATTTCCGCTCTAGGGAGTTTGCGCCTTTTTGTGTTGCTCTTTTTTCTCACTTACAGTTTTCAACTTGTTAAAAATCTGAATGGAATTTTCTTGACCCTTTTTGTCATGGCGATGCTGGTTGCATGCTATGCAATTTGGCAACATTTCACGGGACAAGATTTGCTTCACAACTCGATCATTCAGCAAGTGACCCTTGATGAAAACCAAAGCGTTTTCCCTGCGATTGGATTTTTTAGCAATCGATTGAACTTTGCACATTCTTTTATGATGATCGCCTGTCTCCCATGGGCTGCATTTCTTTTAAGTGGCAAGCAGGAATGGTGGCAGCGTCTGCTTTGCCTTTTCAGTTTTTGCGTTATTGCGGCAGCGGTGATGTTCACTTACGGACGCGGAGCTTGGATTGGACTGATAGTGACTCTGCCAGTGATGGCCGTATTTGTGAGTCGCAAAGCGCTAATTTCCATAGTTTTGGTTTTGGGTGTGGGATTAGGACTTATGTATAAAGTGAACGCGCCCGTGCACGCAAAATTAGTTCAAATATTTTCTGAAAATACTCAGCGCAGTGAAGAACGAAGACTCCTCTGGGAAGCTAATCTAGAAATGTTCAAAGATCATCCTTGGATTGGCGTCGGGTTTAAGCAAAATGAAAATTTAATCGCACCCTACTATCAAAGACTCGGCATCACCAATGGACCCATCGGACATGCGCAGTCAAACTACATTGAATTTCTGGCGACCACTGGACTACTTGGATTTGCAAGTTACATGCTATTTATCCTCGCGTTCCTGCTTATGACCATCAGACTTCTCGCCAGCGTTCCAAGCACTCATTATTGGCATAAAGTTTTTGTGCTAGCCGCCCTTGGCGCTCAAGTTTCCTTCCATGTAGGAGGACTGACCCACTGGAATTTTGGCGAAGGTGTTGTTTTACACCTGTTTTTGTTTTGGCTCGCCGTCATTGCCTACATGAGTCAGCGCTATTATGCGCATATTGTGCCTGATGATCGTAGTATTTGAAAAAAGTAGTTGAATCGCAGGCACGGCCTAGTATGATTGATGTAAGGAGAGCGGAATGACAAAAGCTGATTTAATCAATAAAATCGCTGAGAAGGCCAACATCACCAGAGTGAAGGCAGAAACAGTGGTCAACACGATTTTTGATTCAATGGTTGATGCTCTCATGAAAGATCATCGAATTGAAATTCGAGGATTCGGATCTTTCGTCAACAGACAATACGATGCTTACAAAGGTCGCAATCCTCGCACCGGCGAAGTGATAAATGTCGAACAAAAGAAACTTCCATTTTTTAAAGTCGGCAAAGAACTCAAAGACGACGTCAACAAAAAGTAAATTCTAATCAAGAGGCGAAAAGTCTGCAATCTCTCGCGAGAGCGGATTTTTAATTTTTTGGGCAGTCTGAGCAGTAGCCGTAGAGTTCATGGACGTGTGATTCGATTTTAAAGCCTGCTTTTTTGGCTACTTCGTTCTGTAGTTTTTCGATTTGAGGACTTTGGAATTCAATTATTTTTCCGCAGTTGAGGCAGATCATGTGATCGTGATGGGCCTTGGATAATTCGTAAAATGTTTTGCCGCCCGCCCCTTGAACCTTACTCACTAAATCGGCGTCCAATAAAAGCTTTAAAGATCGGTAAACCGAAGCTTCCGCGATCTTGTTTTTCTTTGCCTGAGTCAGAAGTTCAGAAAGTTCCACGTGATGAGGAAAACTCTGGAACAATTCAAAAAACCTGTCCCTAGTTTTGGACTGACGGATCTTATTATTTTTTAGATACTCATCTAATTTAGATTTCATATTTTTCATCGAGAGAGATCCTTGAAAGGGAAAAGTCTAAGGTCAGAAATATTCTTAACATTTTCAAAAGCCATAAACAACCTTTCAACCCCTAGGGCAATTCCTACCGCGGGAGGCATCCCTTGTTCGAGGTAATCCATAAATTCTTCGTCGATAGGAACCACTGGTTTTCCTAGATCACGTTTTTTTTCTTGATCCTTCACAAACCGGCGTCTTTGCTCTTTAGAATCATTCAGCTCGTGAAAAGCATTGGCGAGTTCCAAACCTTTCCAGTAAAGCTCAAAACGGTCGGCCCAACCATCAGAGGTGAGTTTGGCCAGCGCCGCTTGTGATGGCGGGTAATGGCAAATAATCACGGGAACTTTTATTTTCTCTAATTTTGATTCGATCTTATCTAACCAAATTTGATTAAATAGGTCATCGAAGTCATTTTCTTTTTCAAAGTCGAATTTCAAGTCATTGTACTTGGCACAGAGATTTTTAAGATCCTCAGTGGTGGTGTAAGGAGTAAGCTTGAAATCCAAAAACTCTAGCCAAATATCTTCCATTTTATAAATTTTGATTTTAACCCGGGGTCGTTTTAATTTCTTAGAAAGAAAATCAAAGAGATTTTGTATGTCTTCAAAAAGAAGTTTGGGGCTGATCGATTTTTCAGTCTTACCCGCCCGATACCATTCGAGCATCATAAATTCTGGTTGATGATGATCACCAACTTCTCCGTTGCGGAAACATTCCTTGAGTTCGAAAATATTTTTAAAACCGATACACAGTGCTTTTTTTAAATGGAATTCGGGGCTGGTAGGTAAATAAAGTTTTTCTCTCCTCGAGCCTGCCACAAATTCTGTCTCGAAGGGGTCAAGAAACGGCTCTAGGCCAGGACTCACCACCAATGTGGGCGTGCGGATTTCTATGAATTTCTGATCATTGAAAAATTCGCGGACAAGAACTAGAAAGCGATTCCATTTAATAATATTTTTTTTCACCATCGAAACATTGCTCACTTTGCAGCCATATCGTTCGGCAAGAATAGCATTGTATGCGGAATCACGTAGGTTGCGCCGTAGGGAGTGCTCCACTCCAACGTCACCTTTCCTATACCGCTTTCATTCGCATTAGCCGACATATCGGCAGGATAAAATCTGCCTGCAACTAGTCCCGGACCAATGACGATTGTCTTTCTAATTGTCAGATCTACGGAAGTGGATTGAGATTTAAATTTATATGTTCCGCTCACCGGCGGCCTAATCCACCCCTGCCAGCGTGCTGATTTTATTTTCTTTCCGTTATTTGCACGTGGCCAAGTTTGTGCAAAATCAAAATCCACATCCCGAGCGGTGGAATTCCAATTTTCGCCTTCCTGCGCAGCGATTCGCAGCTCACTGTCTTGCACATTTTGCGGCTTGCTTGAGTTGCACGCGATCACAGAAGATCCGGCTAAAATTAAAACGAAAAAAAGATTTTTACGCACTCGAAATCCTCCAAGGCGAAATCAATTGAACATTGTGCTGAAATTGAACTATATTAAAATACAACATGAAGCATTCAAAAAACAAAAAGAAAAAAAAAATCTACTTCGGCGCATCGATAATTCTCCCATTTGCGATCGCCATTGCCCTAAGCATTCATTTTGATTTTTGGAAAGCTCAGCAAGTGCTTGGTGGACCATTCAGTGCGATAAGCGCGAGTGGACCATGGAATTACCAAGATGACGCGAAAGATTTAAATCTACTTTACATGGGCTACACTCGCTGCCCAGACCTTTGCCCAATGACTCTTTCTTTTGCTGGCCAAGCGTTTAAAAAACTCACGACAGACGAGTTATCTCGAATCCGCTTTCTATTTCTCGATCTCGACTCGGCCAACGACAACGCAAAACTAGCTACAAATTATGTGCAGCAATTTTATCCTGGATTTATCGGGCTCTCTGCGCCTAGAGCGCAGATTGACGCGATTGTCAGCTCGATGGGATCGCGCTACTCCATAGATGGAGACAGCATCAGTCATTCGAATCGCATTTACTTACTCAATCATCGTGGATTAGTTCGCGCCTCTTTACCCAATGCTGATTCCGCAGATATCATCGTCAAAGTGATTCGGGAAAATCTATAAATCGTCTATTTAGTGACATCGGGCATGCCTAGAAGTGGCACAGCCACCTCACAAACGCCGCTAAGCCCCTTTTATCTTTGATATATTCGATCCTAGGCGGTATAGGTTTTGTATTAGGTATGAATGAGATGAAAAACAGAAGTTTGGTCCTTATCCTTATTTTAGCTGCCATTCCGGCCTGGGCATTCCAGAGCAATCCTGTGACTTTCAGGATTTCGAACCCCTTGCGGACTGTTGAAGAGATTGATCGCAGTCGCGACCTCTCCATGAGCAAACTTGAGATCGCCACTAAACGCGATCTCATTCATTTACGTCTTTTTAATTCGAAGAAATTTTTTGAAATGAAAAACAACCAGCTCGAGAATTCACCTCTTCTCCAAAGTTATTTGGATGAGGTTGATGAAGCGTTTTGGGGTTTCAATCGCAAAATAAGTGCAAAATCAAAGCTCGATCTTTATCAAGATCTCATGCGCGGAAAACCGATTGATATGGCGAAAAAAATAGCAAAGCAACAGCTGCTTCTGCACATTCAGAAAAATTGGACTCAATTGCGAGAGACTATTTATAATGAGAATAACGCTGAGAGCTGGGAGCATGGTGGTCGAGACTTCACACTCTCAAACTTAAATAAATCTCTGGTTTTTGTCCCTCAGCCATCCTCTAAATATCAGTTTAAATTCGGAGATAGTTACGTCGAGATAGACAAGAAAACTTTAAAGACAGGTCAAGTAGGTCTAGACGTGAACTCTAGGTTAGATGCCAACCGTCTTGTGCCCGAAGCCAATGACATTGTGCCAGATGATGCCGAGGGACAACCTCATGCGGGCAAGTCTTCCGCGGCTACAAATTCTTCGGGTGATTCCGCGGCTACTCCGTCACCGCAGTCAACGGCAACTCCTTCCCAAACACCTGCTGCTGCTCAGGGAAATGGCCAGATGACAGCTCCCCCGGCACTCGACCCTAATTTCAATCTTAACAATTTCTGATTTTAGAGACTTTCCCCTCGCTTTACACTCGTCGCGTTTATTGCTATTTAATACAGATGGAAATCAAATCTCTCAAAGCAGCGTCTGCATCCGAATATTTTGGGCAATACCGAAAAAATTTAAGTGAGACTTTGGACAAAGTCGATGGCTCGAAAATAGATTCGGCACTTTCAATTTTGCTTAAAGCGATTGAATCAGGAGCGCAAGTTTTTGTTGCTGGTAATGGTGGTTCCGCCGCAATTGCCAATCACCTTTGCTGCGACTGGACCAAAGGGACGTTTGCGCGTGGGCAAAAACCACTGATGACACATTCGCTTTCTGCAAACACTTCGATGCTTACTGCCGTTGCAAATGATCTCGGTTTTGAGCAAAGCTTCTCCGCGCAACTTGAAATGATGGGAAAAGCAGACGATGTTTTAGTTTTGATTTCTTCCTCTGGAAACAGCCCGAATATTTTGCGTGCTGCTGAGATGGCTCGAGAAATGAAAATTACGGTTATTGGACTGACCGGATTTTCAGGCGGAAAACTTCAGCAGGCCTCCGATGTCGCAATCCACGTTCCGATTGCTAATTACGGAATCGTTGAAGACGCTCATCAGATGATAATGCACACCCTCGCCCAATTTCTGACCGAAAAACGAAAAATTTAAAGCAAAAAAATCCCGATCTTTTGGATCGGGATTTCTGACGCGGTATTGCTAATAAAATTAAGACGAGCGCCCCCCGCATCCTACCTTTTGGTACCTTTTAGTTGGCTTTCCATGTGGCGGTGGGCTGACCGGCTTTCTTCCAACCTTCAATCCCTTGACTCATGACAGCGACATTTTTAAAGCCAGCTTTAACAGCGTTGGCAGCGGCTTCGTGAGACGCCATGCATTTGGTGTTGACGCAATAGAAAACCAAACTAGCTGTGGATTTTTCGGAGTCAGGGGGCAAAACGATTTTGGCATCATAATCGGTAGCAGCCAAAGTTTTTGCTCCGGGAATAATTCCATCAGATTTGCGCGTTTTATCAGTATTTGCATCGTAGATATACAAACCTGTTTTCTGAGTTTTCATTTCAGCGGCTAATTGTTTAGCATCGATGAGTTTAAATCCATCGGCAGCAATGGCCATTGAAGCGGGAATCAAGACTAGTAGTGCAAGCATCAAAAACTTTTTCACGATAGCTCCTTAGTTAGGGTTTAAGAAAACTTTACTCCTTTACAAGGTAAAATCAACTCCTAGATTGCAATTAAATATAAACGGAAAGAAGGCGAGAAAGGTCGTAGTCGACATTTTTGAGGGTATTGCAAAACATTTCATACCCTTTGATTGATCCGATCTCTTGAAAAAGTTTAGGCGCAGTAAAAGCGGTCATATCTTTCTTGAGAGATGTTTCGGTTAGAAAAGTCGCGTAATCAAACTTTCCTTCCGGAGTATTTTCGAGGAAATATTTTTTATTAACAACAGAAATTCCATAATCAATAAATTCCATTTCGGGCACTAGATTAAATTTATCATAAATTTCTATTTGCCCGTCTCTGACAATAACATTGCTCTTATCACCTTCATTTTTATTTCTGATGATGGTGAGAGTCACAGATTTCCCGTTTTGAATATGTGTCTCGATGAGTTTTTTGACGCTTAGAAAAACGACAGTGTCACCGTAAGTGACAATAAAATCTTTGCTAAGCTTGGCCTGGGCATTTTTGACTGCGCCACCCGTACCCAGAAGTTCCGGCCCATCGAAAGAATAATTTACCTGTGGATAAGTGCTGGCAGTTTGCTTTTTTTCAATGTGTTCCACAATCTGCTCGCTGCCATGACCTAACGCCATCACGACATCTGTCACTCCAAGGGCTTTGAGCCATTGCAATTGCCAGTCGATAAAAGTTTGCGGCCCGATGGGGATGAGTGCCTTTGGTGTGTCACCAGCGATCGATTTTATGCGAGTGCCGAGACCTCCGGCGAGAATTAAACACTGCATGGGAGCTTTGTGAAACCATTGGTGCGATAAGCTTCGCGAACCTGGGTCATCGCATAAATTGCAGATTTGATGTCACCCCAAAGAGGCGTTCCTTTTTCCAGATGATCAGTTAAATTTTTCAGATCGAGTTCCCACGATTTATCTGGAGCATCGAATTCAAACACTTCAGAGGTAGGTGGCCCCATCTCAGGAGACATTTTGTAATATGTTAAGGTCTCTTTGCCATAGCTCCCGCCAAGTCCATTGATTAGAATTTTTCCGGTGCGACCATAAAGTTCCATGCTGAATGTGTTTTTCCATTCGGTACAACTCACATGAAATGTGGCCCATTTTTTTCCATCACTGACGGTCAAAACAGCGTTGTCATCGACCTGCATTTTCCAAAATGACGTGGTCACAAAAGAACTTTGTAAAGCCAATGGTC
>JAYTHU010000012.1:0-2012 GCA_043732305.1 Oligoflexia bacterium | reverse complement strand
TGGATTGGAATCCTAAAACTGAGCGGCCATTTTTGCGCCGCACGGCAGTTAGAAAATCAGAAAGTCGAGGTATTTTTCCAACGCTTCCAAGCTCGTCGCACACCAAATAAATCCGTTCGTTCTCTTCCGATTCACAGCGGGCCATCAAACTTTTTGTCAACGTAGAAATCCAAATCCGAAATAAAGTTTTCGTTTGGTTCAGCGTGGCATCGGTGGCAATGAGAAAAACCGTAAGCGCTTCACCGAACCCATCTTTTAAATAATTTTTTATCGGAGTAAAATGAGTTAAACGAGGGGGTGTGGGTTTTATCTGGCCTAGGTTTTCCAGTTCCAAGGCAGATAAGGAGAGAGGTCTGCGGTGGGTTCTTTTGCTAGCAAAGCTGGAATTTCAGTTAAGACAGAGATGAGGTACGGGCGCGCTTCAAGCTCATTCATTTTTGCACTCAGTAGCAAGCTGTAGAGGCCGGCACTTGCCTCAGCTCCTGCAACGGTGTCACTGAACATCCAGTTTTTGCGGCCGATGGCAAAGGGTCGGATCAAGTTTTCCATGCGGTTGTTTGAAAGCGATGCACGGCCGTCGTTGAGAAATACTGTAAGCAGTGGCCATTGGTTTTTGAGGTAAGTCATAGCCATTCCCAATTTTGACTTAGGGGTAACACGCGTGAGATTTTCATCGAGGTAGCTTTGCAGGTCCTCGACGAGTGGCTTGGAAATCTTTTGACGCTCGGCACCGCGTTCTTCGGCGCTGAGCCCTTTCCAGTCTCGTTCGGCCAAAAAGAGTTTTTGAATGCGGTTCAAAAATTCTCCCGACAGAGTATGCCCGGCAGGTGCCCCGTCTTTTTTCGCCACGTCGAACTTCCGGCGTGCGTGTGCCCAGCAACCGACACGCACAATTCCATTTTGTTCCACGACGGCGCTGTAGCCTTCGTAGCCATCCACATGGAGTAGTCCTTTAAAATCTTCCAGCAAGGAGGTTGCTGATTCTGATTTTCGATTGTCATAATACTCGTAAAAAACTGCGGGTGGGTCATGTTCTCCAGTGCAAATTGTCCACATATAAGATTTAGACTGAGGGGTTTTTCCTTTCTCTTTTAACACCTGCACATGTGTTTCATCGGCATGAATAACTTGGCTTGCAAGGATGAATTTTTTAAGTAAGTCCAGCAAGGGTAACAGGTATTTGTGCGTAGCAATAATCCAGCGTGCCATCGACGAGCGAGAAAGTTCAATGCCCATTTGTTTGAACTCAGATTCCTGGCGGTAGAGTGGAAGTGCCAGAAGATATTTACAGATGATAATTTGGGCAATGAGTCCTGGGCCACATTGGGTTTGTGGCAACACGGAAGGCACTGCGGGAGCCTGGATGACGTGCTGCTCGCACACTGGGCATGCGTATTTTGGATACACGTTTTCAATAACGACCAGCGTAGCTGGACGGAATTCCAGGGTTTCAACAATTTCTTCGCCAATTCTTGTAAGCTCAGCGCCGTCATTGGGGCAGTTCTTAGAATCTACTTCCAAGTCGTGTTCAACGCGTTCCCGCGGAAGATCTTCAGGAAGTGGCTGGCGCCCACCCGATTTAGGGCTGCGCGGGCGGGGTTCTTTTGGATCAACGGCCGG
Organism: Oligoflexia bacterium; assembly: GCA_043732305.1. Lineage (GTDB taxonomy): Bacteria > Bdellovibrionota > Bdellovibrionia > JABDDW01 > JABDDW01 > JAYTHU01. Next base: position 392 of record JAYTHU010000012.1, on the reverse strand, counting down.
AGGAATCACAACAGGTTGCAATGGACCCACAAACTCTTGCTCAGCTTCGTTAAAAAGTGTTCCTACAGGCGTAATTAAAACACCTGCCAGATGTTTTTCAGATTTTGCGGCATACAAAGCCCTGCGCAAACGCGTGTTTTCTTCTTGCAACGTCAGAATTTGATTGTGCATGCCCACGAATACGGGTTTGAATTCAGCAGATATTTTAAGAAGCAAATCATTAATTACCATGCGCAAGTCGTAGCATATTAATTCTAAGATTACAACTAAATTACCAACGAATAATTCAATTCTTTGTGGGTTTTTAGCTTCCAAATATCAATTCCGTCGAGTAGCCATTCGAGTTGCTGAGAACTGATTTCAAGCCGGTTAGGAAAAGGAGGCTTCGGCCA
>JAYTHU010000011.1:0-7099 GCA_043732305.1 Oligoflexia bacterium | reverse complement strand
TAAATTTGTATTTTTAAAAATGTCGTAACTTATTAAAAACACAGGTTGGTTGAACCACTCAACCTTCAAATTTCAACTAGGCCAGGGACATGGTCGCTCACTGCGAAAGTTTTTTTCCACTCGCTAAAAACAGAACTGGTATACAGAACAAATTTTAAACCCGAGAAGAAGCAAAACAGGCAATATTTAATTGGACCGAAACTTGGTACAATCGTGAGCGCAGACATTCGGCACTCGAATACATGGCTCCAAATGAGTACGAGAAATTGGCATTAGCAATTTAAATGATGTGTCCACTTTTTCGGGGGAAGATCACTTTCTCCATTTTGACTTTTTTCGACATGAAAATGACCGGCTGGTAGCTTTGAAATTTATAGAATCGCTTAGTTCACATGCCTGGTATCGGCATACATTCCATAACTTCAACAGAGTCACCTGGGAAAATCATAAAATGTGGGTGATTTACAAATAACTTTGCGGCGGCCTCATGTGATTCGGCGTGAACAATTGTATAAGCGCAGATTTGATTTTTGACATCCGAAATACCTTTAGCGTTTATCCGTTTGGTGGTGCCAAGTGGGGAGCCGTTATTAACTATAAACTTAGCATTGTCTCCACCCCACTTTGTCCAGCCAGCCATACCTGCTTCTTCTCTGTTATTTCTTGTCTTTTCGTCAAGGGCTTCCCACTTTTCAGATGCAGCACCAGATTCAAAGCCAAGATATATTGCTAAAAACTTTTTCATCGATTGCCCCTCCTAAATTATTTTATAATTTTCCGTTGCCTCGTCTCAGTTGCCCCGCTACTCTATGTTTAAATTATGACAAATCAAAATCAATTTCCAGAATTTGGCCCCATTGCTGACCTCATTGGCATTTGGGAAGGAACAACCGGTCACGACGTTTCGCCTGATGACGATCGCCACAAAATCGAAATAAATAAATTTAGAGAAGTGATCAAAATTAATCCTTCCGGCGAAGTCAGAAATCACGAGCAAGCCGTTTTTGCTCTGAACTACAAATTAGTTGCCACTCGATTGACCGAAGAGAAAGCCTTTCATGAAGAGTTTGGTTATTTGCTTTGGGAGCCAGTCACATCGACTCTCACTAGGATTTTGATCATCCCCCGTGGATTGTCAATTTTGGCCTATGGCGAGCTGGACAAAGATCACAAATCTGCAACCGTGGCATCTGTCTCGGGCTCTTTGACAAATGGAATTCTCGGTAGCCCTTTTCTTCATGATGAATTTCAAATGCTTAAATTTGAATGCAAGTATGAATGGAATGCCACCACATTGAGCTATTCTCAGATCACGGTTTTGCAAATCAAAGGCATGCCTAAAACTTTTGATCACACTCAAAAGAATGTTCTAACTAAAATTCATCCCAGCAATCAAAAGCCTCATCATTTAATTTAATCAGCTCTGATTTGATTTTTAGAGAGTTTGTAAAAACCGAATCAGATCTTTTTTATTTTCTGATGAGAGTGATTCCATATGAGAATCATGACCGGAATTAGACATGCCTTCTCTCGAAGTATCATATAAATATTCCGAAGTTCTCCACTTCTCAGGAACTTTTTCTGCAGCGGGATATCCGTTACAGGCAAAATCAAAATCGGCAGTTGGACTGTTGGCCTCACCCGCATAATAAGTTGCCGGTCGATCTGACTGCTTAGACAAGACGGCGCATAAACTTGGCACCGAATTGTTATGAAAGTAAGGCCAGCGCGCCCAGATTCCCACCAAAGGCGGAGGAACATATCCTTCTTGAGGTTGAATCACAGTGTGATATTTCTGAGAAATCTCGAGTGAGTTGAGTTTTTCCAAAGACTTCATCTGTTTGCGACGCAAAGAATCCGTCCCCACATCCACAACTTTAGTTTTATACAAAACCTGATTTGTTTTTAATAATTCAGTCGCAGATAACTTAAAAACATTTGGTAGATCCCAATTTTTTAAATAATTACCGTGGCATTTGGTACAACTCGCGCTAAAAATTTTTTGACCACGCTTCGCACTTTCCAGGTCAATCATTTCTGTAGGAAAAAAATCAGTGATTCGTGGACTCTCCATGGAAAAAATAGCGGACGCGAGATCCTTTATGATCTGCGAATTCTCCGTGAGCCATTGATCGAGAGTGTGCAGATCTTCACCGCGCCCAATCTCATTCCATAAAATATTAGTAAAGACAGGATTTCCACTAATAATAGAACCGTCTGAAAGCCAGCGATTTTTGTATTTCACATTCCACCACACCGCAGGCTTGCTGTCCCCAGGATGGTCATCCAAAATATCGGAACGAGGATTCAATTCGTAATAAAGATTTTTACTCGCCCAGGCGTCTGGCTCTCGATGATCAAGGGATAGCGCCACTTGCGCAAGCGATGTGTCTAAACCCAATGTGAGAGGCAGTTTTGCGCCAATACTTCTCACATTCGTACGATCTTCAATGAGTAAAGCCGTCTCTTGGTTTGTTGCATGATTGTATTTCTGAAACATCGCCGCGTTAATCAGCGGCAAAGCATGCTTTGCTCTAATCAATGTGTCATTGGCCCTTGGAAAACGATTGGTCATTCCCAGAACGGTTTTTCCAAACAGGTTGGCAGAGTGACAGGTCGCGCACCCCATCGTAAAACCTTGCACACCTTTTCGAGTGATTGTTCCATATCCCATTTTATAATCAGGCCGAGAGCCTTTTACACCCGCTGAACTCTCAGGATACGGCACACTATAAATACCATCGTCGCTGTCGAGAGGATAATCGTGAAGCCCAACCCAACTGAAAATTTCGTTGAGCGAATGCATTTCAGTCGAGGCCTGAAAAATTTCAGTAATGAGATTTTTGAAAGGATTAGGATCATTGTCAGCAAGGAAATTTTCAATAGGTCTCAAAGGAGGCAAAAGTCCTGTAGACGCAACGGGATAGATTTGCGAGTGGGTTTTTCCACGAACAATACTTTTTTGCAAGTCATTGAGTTCTAGGCCGTAAGGATTGCCACGCCCACCCGCAGGGATTTCAACGCCCTCTGCCCAAAGACTAAAGTTATCCAGTGCATTTTGTGCATTCGCCACTAAAGCGATTTGGATAAAAAAGAACAACAGAAATTTCCCCATGGGTCATCTTGACGCGATTCCCCGTCCCGCAGCAAGTCTTTTCGCCTCTTGCAAAGCCGGATCAAAGGGGTCATTGTTTCCAAATGGAAATTAACGTAAACACAGTCACTCGCGTTCAAGCTCAAAATTGGATTTCCAAATCATGGGAAATTTTCAAAAAAACACCATTTTTATTTATCGCATTTATTGTGATTGAGATCTTGGGGAGCTTTATTTTCCGCCCCATTCCCGTCATTGGATACTTAGTCACGATTGCTATTTCAGCGTTATTCACCACCAGCTGGTTTTTAATTGTCGATAAAACGAATAGCGGCGAGACCATTGAGATTAAAGATATTTTTCTAGGTTTTAAAAATCAGTATTTTCCTGTCATGATTTATTCCTTCTTTATGATTTTTCTGATGGTATTAGCGATTTTCCCGATGGTTTTTGCAGTGGGCTTCGAATTTATTAGGCACGCCTTTATTGAAAAATCATTCAGCCTTCCGGGATTCACGCTAAGTTTAATTTTGGGAATGTGTATGACAGTTTTCATTTATGCTGTGATTGGGATGGCTTCTCTCTACGCTGTCCCTCTGATTGTTTTTGAGAAAGTCGAAATGATCGAAGCCATGAATCTGAGTTTACGTGCAAGCCTCTCGAACGCCTGGCCTTTGGCTTGGGCATGTTTCCTACTATTACTTTTGTGTATTGCGACTTCCTTCACATTGGGATTGGCCATGGCAGTAGTCCTTCCACTCGCCAAAATTGCGCACTATGTTTCATACCGCGAACTTTTTCGAATCTCGGAGACATCACCCGGGATTGACAAAAATGAGATCGCACCAATACTAAGTTCCTAGGAGAAACACGATGTTAAAAATTAGAAAATCATCAGACCGTGGCCACTTCGATCATGGGTGGCTTAACACCTACCATACTTTTTCATTCGACCAATATCGTGACCCACACTTCGATCATTTCAGCGTTTTGCGCGTGATCAACGAAGATACGATTGCAGCAGGAGAAGGTTTCCCCACCCATGGCCACCGTGACATGGAAATAATCACATATGTTGTTGATGGAGCCCTAGCTCACAAAGACACATTAGGCACCCAAAGCACAATCAATCCTGGAGACATGCAGCGCATGACCGCGGGAACCGGCATCAAGCATTCTGAGTTTAACAAACTTGAAGATAAGCCCACTCATTTGCTTCAGATTTGGATTTTGCCGGCGAAACCAAATGAAAAGCCAAGCTACGCTCAAAAATCTCATGCAGAAGCCATTAAAAGCAAAAACTTCTTACTCGTTGCTGGAGCCAAAGAAACAGACAGCGCAATTTCGATCAATCAAGATGTAGAAATTTATGCTGGAAAAACGAAAATCGGCGACAAGATCGAAAAATCTTTGATTAATGGTAGAAAAGCATGGCTGCAACTTATCGATGGTGAACTTGATGTGAACGGATCAATGATTTCCAAAGGAGACGGTTTGGCTGTTACCGATGAAACTTTGCTGAAGATCCAATCAGTCAAACCCTCGCACTTTCTTTATTTCGACCTTCCATAGTCTCATAGATTTTGGTATTTTGAGGTCCTATGCGCGTCAAAAAATCTTTTGAGTTTGCCTATCAGGCGATATTGGGAATGGTGGACTTCGCCGGAATTTACGGCGGGTACGTCTTTGCTTATTTAATCTACGACCACCTCTATAAAAAATCTCCGCAAAACTGGTCTGAACTCCGCTGGCTGGCCCTTGTTCCGGCAATCATTGGGGTGTTCACGCTGATGGTATCAACCGTCTACCGCTGCCAACCGGGGCCAATGGAACTTGACCGCTTGCGCCGGATTCTCTCTGGCTATTTCTGGAGTCAAATCTTTACATTCTCCCTCACATTTTTCGCTAAATCCTCCGGCTACTCCCGCCTAATGGTTCTATTTGCTTTTGTATTTGGAATCCTAAATATCCTCATTGGCCGAGCTATATTTGCAAGACTCATGAAATCACTGAGATCTAATATTGGTCTCAGACGAGTATTGATAATTGGTGGCGGAAAAGTTGGTAAAACTCTCGCCAGAAACCTTATCAATTCGCCCGGCGAAGCCGAGATTATTGGATTTTTGGATGATCAATATCCAGAAATGAAATCAGTCGAAATTAGATCTGGCGAAAAAGTTTTTACATTTTCGATATTAGGGAAACTCAGTGATCTACATACTGTGGCTTCAGGAAAAAACATCAATGAAGTGATTGTTGCTATCACGCAAGCGCATCATACTTTTCATCAAGACCTGTTAGAAAAGTCAAAAGATCTTGGAATTCATTATTCCATCGTCCCTTCTGCTTTAGATCTGATGCTGACAGGCGCGGAAGCTTATTCAATCGGACACATTCCGCTATTTAGAATTGGTGAAAGATCTTCCTTCGTTCTTTCGCCCGTTATGAAACGTGCACTTGATATCGCCGGCGCAAGTCTCATTGGGATTCTGAGTGCTCCCATTTGGATTTTCGCAGCGATAGGGATTAGACTTGATTCTCCCGGCCCTGCACTTTTTGTTCATGAGCGAGTGGGAAAAAAAGGCGGGAAATTTCTCCTCTACAAATTTCGCAGCATGCACACGTCTACCTCACCCTATTCCGTGACACCAGAAAATCAGGAAGATCCGCGCATCACTAAGCTCGGAAAATTCCTACGCCGTACATCTATTGATGAGATTCCGCAGATTTTAAATGTGCTCAAAGGAGACATGTCTTTGGTTGGGCCTCGTCCTGAAATGCCCTTCATAGTAGATAAATATGACGAGTTTCAAAAGCTCAGACTTATGGTCAAGCCCGGACTCACAGGAGTATGGCAAATCAGTGCCGACAGAGCCAATCCCATTCACGAAAATCTTGATTACGATTTTTACTACTTAAAGAATCAGTCGATCTGGCTGGATCTAGCTATTTTAGTAAAAACTTTCACCAGCGTTGCCCGAGGAGTCGGAGCTTATTGATTGCCCAATTAGTATTGGTCTATCGAAGTGCCCAATTAGTATTGGTCAAAGCAACCCTGAGCATTGCTGTTGTTATCATGCTTGCTTGCGATGGAACCGGCGTCTTCCTTGATGCGACTATTTTTAAGTAAAGCCAAGTCATTCAGCTTTCCGCATTTCGAAAGCGCCTGAAGATTCATATCGATAATAAATTTTTTCATCGATTGCAAGGTCAGAGCACGAATACTGAGATTCTTAATGGCCACATAAATTTCTATGGTTAGAGCATTGACTCGATCCTCAGGAGTTCCGCGAAAAGCAGCGGTGATTTGAGCGGCATTAAACTTTTCAGCTAAAGGTTCGAAGGTGTCCTTGGTCATCGGAAAAAAAGCACTGTCGAAGGGTGAGGGATAAAGAATACCCGCTCCACCTGTTGGATTGCTCAACGTCAGGGCTTGAGACACTTGATCCGCTTTGTCTGCCGACTTAGAACTATTCACTAGCAAGTCTAGAAGTGGAGTGACTTTCCCCAAATTTTTCTGTGAATAATCGGCAAGCGTTATAACTACTCGTCTCAAATACGTGAACTCATACTCTAAATCTTTTTCGACTGGACCGGGCTGAACATGTCTAGCATTTTTCTTATCTCGACCGTCGGGCAGAATGAGATTGATGTCATCGACCATAAATGTTTTGAATGTGTCGTTGTTTTCTTTTTCAGTTTGGGAAACAACCAAATCATTCACTTTAATAAAATCATCATAACTGCTACCAGGTGGCAGACTATGCTTAGACTGTCTGTTTCTGGGGAAATTAAATTTGAGATTTGCGGCATTGATATCAGCCACCGCGAACTCTTTGGTTTTGAATTCTTCAAGCATGGATTGCTTTTCCTCTTCAAAAGTTCCGCGGTACATTCCGTTGTTCACTTTGGGATCAACGTGCCAAACTTTTCCAGGCTCCTCACCAAACAAAGGTGATGTGGATAAATACATGAGGTCTACATATCTTGCGGCGTCTTCTGGAT
>JAYTHU010000010.1:0-47279 GCA_043732305.1 Oligoflexia bacterium | reverse complement strand
TAGATTCTGTGTCGTAACAAAATCAAACCACAGTGGACGGGGATGGACAATTCTCGTCTCTACATACATTCAAATACCAAGGCTTTTACCGGGGAACCTATTGGCGCGTCTACCCCATGGGCAACTTTCTGGAGTGAGTCAATGGCAACGATGTCCACTTATCTGAAAACTCTCGCGCTGGCCGAAATAAAACAAAATTGCCAGACCCAACAAAGGCGATTTGGAACATCAAACAGCGCCACGTAGTCCTTCATAATGTTGACTCAAATTCCGATAAATAATTAGTTTAAAAACACAGGGGGCACATCATGCGTTTGCACTTGCGAAATTTTATTCGTTATTCATCTGCAAGTATTTTCCTGATTGCGCTTTTAGCTTTTGGGCAAAACTGCACAAGCAGCAATCTAGGAGGGAGCGGTTTATTTCCAGCTTCTTCATCATCGAGTTCTTCGACTGGAACTCCAGGGAATCCAACAATTCCACCCGTCATACATTCTGCAATTTGTGCTTCGCCGATTTCACTCGTCGACACTTCAACTCCCGATGTTATTGTGGGATCTGGAACAGCATCAAGCTGCACTCAAACGTCTCTTCAAACTGCATTAAATACCGGTGGAAAAATAAACTTTAACTGCGGATCCAGTGCAGTGACAATTCCAATTTCGAGCCAACTGACGTTGCTCAATACAAAAAACACAACCATCGATGGAAAAAACCTGATCACACTTGATGGGCAAGGAATAACAAGAATACTTTACTACGCCGGAACAAATTTTCAAGTCACAACCACGACTGTCACAATTCAAAACATGATTTTTATAAACGGCAAATCGACGGGACCATTACTGCCTTCAGCACCGGCGCCTTGCTCACAAGGTTATGACGTACCGGCGAGCGGCGGCGGGATTTATTTCAAAGACGGAATCTTGCGAGTGATAAATTCCACGTTTACTGGGAACCAGGGAGCAACACCCGGGCCCGACGTTGCTGGCGGAGCAATCTACACATTTGGAGCACTAGAAACCACGATTTCAGGAAGCACTTTCACAGGAAACTCTGGTGCAAACGGTGGCGCGATTGGAAGTTTATTTGGAAATTTAAGCGTCTACAACAGTACCTTCACTGGCAACGTCGCCAACGGAAGCGGCGCAAACAATATCGACACTTCTCATTGCAGTGTGAATGGTGGGGAAGTTGGAAATGGCGGAAATGGGGGAGCCATAGTCATAGACGGAGCAGAAAACTTCACCGTGAATGTTTGCGGATCTAGCTTCAATAATAATGCAGCTGGAGTGGGCGGAATCGGCGGCGCGATGTTTAGAACTCCAGATGGCAGCATGCAATCAACAAATATCGACAGAACAACATTCGATGGCAATACCGCAACCAACGGATCAGGTGGAACACTTTATTTTCACAACTCAAATCTCACCATCACAAACTCCACAATATCAAATAGTTTTGCAACCAACGGCGGAGGAGGCCTTTTCATTGACGGAAGCATTCTCAACTTCACCAACGATACATTTTTTAACAACGTGAGCGCTTCTGCACTAGGTGGAGCAATGGTAATATTTGGAAATAGTGGGACCTTTAAGAACCTCACTTTCCGTGGCAATCGCGTGACTGGTGGATCAGGATTTTTTGGTGCAGCAATCGGCGGATTTACTGCCATCACAATCACCAATACATTGTTTATGGATAACACGACTGCTGATTGCAGTGCTCCGATGGCTTGCCAGACCTCGGGAATAGGCTCAGGAAACTTACAATGGCCGTCGGTACACAGCGTTTGCAATACCGCAGATGTACTCTGTACTCCAGGCACCCTGTTTAAAGATCCAATGCTTTCGACCTTGCTATCTGACAATGGCGGGCCTACCAAGACTATCTTACCACTCAATGGCAGCAGCGCGATTGGAGGAGGCACAAATTGCCCCGCCACCGATCAACGCGGAAAAGCACGCCCCGTCACCGGCTGCACCATCGGCGCCGTCGAATAAAGGTGCCTAGCACCGCTATCGTTCACTTTGCGTTATTTTTGAGAAATGCCAGCTTTGTATCTTCAATGAAAATTTCATGAGAATTTTCTGCTCCTGTCAAACTCATTCCTGAATTCACTTTGTTGTTCTCTAATCGGCGACAAAGTTTTCCGGGTCCGTTGCATATTTTGTGAATCGCTCCAGCATAAACTTTCTCAAAATCCTCGAGAGGTTCTAAGTCACGAATCAACACTAGTTGCGGCTGATCTTTTTGCATCGTCACCGCATTTGGGCAAAGGTGCATTCCATAACGTAAACGTGCCCGCCGTCTATGTACCCGGGCTCAATACAAGCCATTCTTCTTAGAGAGCAGTAAGGATTTTTTCATAGATTCCGCCGAACCCACCATTACTCATAAATAAAACTACGTCTCCTAGCTTTGCGCGTTCTTTGATTAATTTTATGATCTCATCTGACGAATGACCAAGTAGACATTCTTTGCGAGGCTCAAGCCTATGACATTCGGAAATAACGTGATCTGCATCAAAGCGATCGCCATCAGGAATTTTCCCTTGATCAAAGGGAACAGACAAAACCACGGTGTCTCCATGAACAAGTGCTTTAGCAAAAGCATCTTGAAATATTTTACGACGTGATGTCGCCGAGCGCGGCTCAAACACCGCAAAAACATTGGCATCGGGAAATCTTTTTTTCACACCATCAATGGTGAGCTCTACTGCTGTGGGATGATGGGCAAAATCGTCGATCACAGTTATGCCATGAGGAGTTCCTATAATTTCTTGTCTTCTTTTTACGCCTTTGAAATCTTTAAGCGCAGTGAGGATTTTCTCTTTTGGAATTCCGATTTGCAGACCCATGACATAAACGGAAAGGGCATTGAGAAGATTGTACTCTCCAAAAAGTCCGCACTCGATAGTCGCATGAAGCTTGCCTTTGTGAATCACATCGAACTTTGAATGTTCCGGTTTAAATTCTACTCCGTCAATAATCCAATCGCATTTTCGCGCGTTCAAACCATAGCTTTGCTGATTTAAACATTTGGTCTGAAACAAAATGCTGCGGATATTTTCGTCATCGCCCTCAAATATTAAATTTCCATCTGTGGGGATAAGTTTCATCAACATCGTGAAGGCCTCCTTCACATGATCTAAATCTCGATAAATATCGGCATGATCGAATTCTACACTCGTGAGAATGACAGTGCGCGGACGGTAGTGAATAAATTTTGGAACTTTGTCAAAAAAAGCTGTGTCATATTCATCGCCTTCGATTACAAAATGAGCGCCCTTTCCAACACTGAAACTATTCGGAAAATTCAGAGGCACTCCGCCGATGAGAAATCCTGGTTCTAGTCCTGCTTTTTCACAAAGCCAAGCGGCCATGGCGGTTGTCGTTGTTTTTCCGTGAGTTCCACTGACAACAATCGAATGGCGGTCTTTAATTAAAAATTCGCCCATCGCCTGCGGCAAACTCATATAAGAAATATCAGTTGCAAGCAGAGCTTGAACTTCTGAATGCGTGCGGCTCATCACATTCCCAACAATGACCAAATCGGGGCGCGGATTTAAATTTTCCGGCTTATAACCCTCGGAATAGCTGATGCCAAGATCTTTGAGTCGACCACTCATTGGAGGGTAAACGTTTTGATCACTGCCGCGCACATCATATCCCATGGTTTTCAAAAGTCCGGCGAGGCTTCCCATAGCCGTTCCGCCGATTCCCATCATGTGCACAGTTTTAAAGTTTTTAGATTTTGTCATCGAGGCTCTCCCAAATGATGTCGTGAATTTCTCGTCTCACCGGTGCAAAGCGAGCATTGTCTCTCTTTGGATAGGTACGATTTGCTAAAATAGTGATGGCGACTCCCCGTTTGGTGTCGATCCAAACGCTCGGGCCAGTGAATCCCGGAAAACCAAAACTTTCGGTGCTAATTTTTGAACCACCGGTGCTCATCGGCCGACTGGGGATCATAAAACCAAGAGCCCAGTCACCGTTTCTTTTTGCTATGGCGCGCTTTGCAAAAGACCTGAAAATAGTTTTATTTATTAAAGAACTTTCCCCCGCATAAATTTTAAGAAATTCCCTCGCCATCTTTGAAGTCTCATCCAAAGTAGAGAAAAGCCCTGCATGCCCACTCACTCCGCCAAAGCTCCAAGCGTTATCATCGTTCACAATACCCTGCACGATCCCACGTTCTTTAGTTTTTTCTGTGGGAGCGAATTTATTTTTAGATTTTGCACCCGGGATTTTTCCTGAGCGAATAAAAAAAGTTTCACTCAAATCTAGTGGCGTGGCAATTCGAGTTTCAAAAATAAGATCAAGAGGCGTGTGAGTGACTTCTTCAATAACCCATTTTAGCAAGATGAAATTTAGATCTGAATAAACCGCTTGAGATTTATTTTTTAATCGCTCCAGTAAAAAAAGCTTTTTTAGCTGATATTCTCGTTCCAGGGAAGGAACTTTCAATAAAGTCTTATAAAATGGTTTCCACCACTCTAATCCAGAGGTTTGATTAAGAAGATTTTTGATTTTAATTTTTCCAATCGGATGATGATCAAACATTTTGAGATAATTACCAACATGAGAATCAAGCGACAATTTTTTATCTTGAACTAACAACATAATAACAGGAGTAGTCACAAAGAATTTAGTGATACTCGCTAAATCAAAATAATGGTAATTTCTGCTTCCGTAACTTTTTTGGAAAAGAGTTTTATTTTTATCAGAGATATTGATTTGCAGCGCTGACGTCGCGCCTTCGCGAATGGCTTTTCCGGCCACCTCATTTAACAAAGCCGTCAATTTTGTCATCGAACAAAACTTTCTAGAAATTCAACCCGAGGTTTAGAATTTTTGAAAGACACTTGTGTTTCACAACCAAAAGGCAACGGCAATCGCAAGTCTCCATGACCGGAACGAATTCCAGTGACCACTGGAAACTTTGCTTTTAGAAAAATTCTTTTGAGAGCTTGGGGCCATAGTTCGGTGGCGTTTCTTTCAAAACATTCAGTGAAGTCGCCAAGCAAAAGGGCTTTGATGCTATCAAATTTGCCAGCATTCATAAGCTGAGAGAATAATCTGTCGATGCGGTAAGCAGGCTCTCCACACTCTTCGATGAATAAAATTTTCGAACGCGCATCTAATTCCCAAGTGCTGCCTAGGGATGCTGCGAGCAAAGTCAAATTTCCACCGGTAAGCTGGCCACTCACTCCACCAGCAGTTATGATCTTACCTAGCGATTTTAAACCGAGCCCCACATTCAATTTATATTTCGGATTGAACAACGTCTCATGCAACGCCTTACGCTCAATCTCCGTTTGAGTTTCATGTCCCATGCGGTCGACCATCGGACCATGCACGCTCGGCCACTTGAAATCCTGATTCCAAATCAGATGAATTGCGGTCACATCACTCAAACCAATAAGTGGTTTAGGATTTTTTAAAATAGCTTTGGGAAGTTTAAAATTATCAAAAAGGGGGGCCACCGCATAGGCACCCGCACCTCCGCGCACAGACCAAATCGCTTTGATGTCGGGATCGATGACAAATTTTTTCAATCCTTCAAATCTTTGCTCGGGAGTCCCTGCAAAAATGAGATCCTTTTTGAAAAGATTTTTGTCAACGACAGGAACTAGACCCCAAGACTTTATGGTCTCGATGCCTTGATTAAAACGATCTTTATTAAACTGGGCACCGGGTGCCACAATTCCAATTTTATCACCAGTTTTGAGCGCTTGAGGCTTGTTCATTCATTAAATTATGAAGTGAGCCCACCTTCAAAACAAGCTAAAAGAGCAACTCAAGGCGCATGCCATACAGGCCAGGCATACCGTAAGGATTATTGGCAAAGATGGTTTCATAAGTAAGAGCTAAATCAAGATTTAGTTTTGAGGTTCTAAAGAACGAAACGCCCGCTTCGACGCCGCCAGCAAAACCACGTCCAGAGGTGTCGACACCCAAAAAGGAATTGTTATTGGCTTGCGCAATGCCCACGCCGTAACCAAAAGATGCACCGACAAAAGCGGCAGTTCGAGTTTCCGAAAGAAAGTAGTCCGCACCCAAGGCAAAATAAGAAAATCCCCCGCCACCGTCCCAAAATAACTTGACCATAGCGTTAGGATCGACAATTTCCCAAGTGAAGCCAAGCACTCCTCCAAAAACGAGTCCTGGGTTATTCAAACTTGAAACACCAGTGGGACCGAAGCCAACGAGCCAACGACCAATCGTATCTTTTCGGTTAGTTCCTGTTTTAACTTCTTCCTGAGTGACTTCGCTTACATTAGATTGAGTAGACATAGGAGTTTCTGTGAGAACCGCACGAGTGAGGCGCTTGCATACTAAATCGAGTTCCTCGGATTTTGCCGCTTTTAGTTGGGAAGAAATTATCAGTTTTCCATTTGCGTATTTTGAGAGACCGATCACAGAGGCAGAACCTAATTTTATCACTTTTGTTTTCAAGACAAATTTTGCACCTGCAGGATCTTCAACCAGAACAAATCCAACATTCTCACTGATATCGTTTGAAATTAAATCACGAACTGCGGTTGCGGTTTCGGACGCTATTGAAGGATCAATAGGCTGCACATAAACAGGAATTTGCGTGTCGGCTAAAACTCGAAAGCTTTGAAAACTTAGAATCAGAATTATAATAAGCAGACATCGTTTCATTTGTTACCATTCTAGAGGCCATCAGGGCGTCTGTGTTTTGCAAGAAACTAGCTTGAATAGAAGATGGAAGCAACCCAGGCATCACAGTATAGACAAGTTTTGTATAAATTACAATGTATTTGTAATTCCAATCACTTGGCCGGGATATCTGTTAACGTTGCGTTATAAACCTTGGAGGGTTCATGAGTAAGTTTTTAGTCGCGCTTTTATGTTTCACAACCATATCTACAGCATCCTTAGCTTGCCCTAACATTGACGGCAACTATGCTTGTGTTTCTCAATCAAAAAATTTCAAGTTTGCCATTACTCAGAATAATGAGACAAAATTTATTGTATTAAACGCTGATGAAGAAGCTGAAGTTTTTGCAGCGGACAACTCTAGAGTTCCGATGGGATTTTCCGAATCTGGAGGTTACGCCTTCAGAACCGCGACTTGCAATGGGAAATCTTTTTCCACTTTTATGAAAATTATGGAAGTTGGAAAGGAAGGAACAAAGAACAATATTTTAATTCGAAATTATGAAAAGACTGGAGAGAAATCTCTCACCTATACAAACTCCATGATTATTAAAATCGTTGTTAATGGAAAAGCCATGCCCTCGCTGTCAAATTCTGAAACAGCAAAATGTGTGAAGACCAACTAGTTTTCAAATATGATGCTCCGGTTCGGAATACACTTTTGTGGGATATTTATCCGTAAAACAGGCGGCACAAAAGGATTTTGAATCGGCATTCACCGCCTGAAACAGGCCTTTCACCGATAAATAGGCCAGCGAATCAGCACAAATAAAATCTCTGATTTCATCCACATTTTTTTGTGTCGCAATCAATTCAGATTTAGATGGCGTGTCTACTCCGTAGTAGCAGGGGCCAATAGTTGGCGGAGCGGCCACTCGCAAATGAACTTCTTTTGCGCCAGCGTTTCTGATTAAGCCGATGATTTTCTTCGAGGTGGTCCCTCGCACGACGCTATCATCCACTACAACAACTCTCTTGCCTTCCAGCAAATGTCTAGAGGGATTGAGTTTTATTTTCACGCCGAAATTTCTGATGGATTGTTTCGGCTCAATGAAAGTTCGCCCAATATAGTGGTTCCGAATGATTCCCATTTCAAAAGGTATTTTACTTTGTTCGGCATAGCCAAGAGCTGCAGCCACTCCACTATCAGGGACCGGAATAACCAAGTCTGCGTCCACGTGGCTCTCTTGAGCTAATATTTTTCCAAGTGCTTTTCTAGATTGGTAAACTCCCCGCCCGAACACATAACTGTCTGGTCGAGAAAAGTAAACGTGTTCAAAAATGCACTGAGATTTTTGCTCAGATTTAGGCAAGTGCAAAGAGCGCAATCCGGTCTCGTCAATGATGAGAATTTCGCCAGGTTCAATATCTCGCACAAATTCCGCTTCGATCAAATCAAAGGCGCAACTTTCACTCGCGATAACATAACTGTCGCCTTTTTTCCCTAAAGATAAAGGTCTAAATCCCATGGGATCTCGCACGGCAATGAGTTCCTTGGAAGTCAATATTCCAAAGCTAAATGCACCCTCCAAACGTAACAGTGAGTTCATCAGTCGGTCTTCAAACTTTTCTGCTTTTTGACGAGCGAGCAGATGAATCAAAACTTCGGTGTCGTTAGAACCTTGAAAGATAGATCCTTCATTTTGAAGTTCACGTCTAAGCGGAGCGGAGTTTACAATATTTCCGTTGTGTGCGATCGCAAGCGGCCCGTCTTTGAGATTAGCAATCAACGGCTGAGCATTGGTGAGAAGATTCTCTCCGGTCGTGGCATAGCGAACATGCCCAATGGCGGTTGCCCCTTTGAGTTGATCAAGAGTTGTCTCCGAAAACCCATCAGGAACAAGTCCTAAACTTTTATAGTTGAGATGCTTGCCCTCGTGAAGAGTGACAATCCCGCACGATTCTTGTCCGCGATGTTGAAGAGCGAAGAGTCCAAGATAAGTCATGCGACTGGCTTCTAGATGATTCCAAATACCAAAGACCCCACATTCGTCACGAAAGTGATCATCTCGGATTTCAATTTCGAAAAGGTCATCATCATTTTTAGTCTTCATTGTCATATTAAACTTTCCACTAAATGTTTAAGACCTTTTCTCTGAGCTATTAATAAATCAGCCAATGAAAACTCACATAGATTTTTGCAATCCAGCGATCCTGAAACTGCACCTGAAAAAAGCGTGGAAGAGGTGTCACACCTTATGTTACCTATTTCTCGATATTCGACTTTGTCAGAATATTTACCGCAAACCGTTTCAAAAGCATTTTTCTTTTTATCACTCACAAACCAGACAGAAGAATAAAATCTCTCGGCAAAATAGCTCGTTTCAGGCGTGAAGCCTTCGTCACTTATTTCGGTCGTGATTTTATAATTTGCGGGCACAGAGGCAGAAATTATTTGTGCCATCGTTCGGAAAAAACCACCGCGACCAATAACACGCGAAACTTCTGGTTTTACTTCAGTAGCTAGTTCTAAAAAACATTTTTGAAGTTGAGCTAAAGCAGACCAATCTTCGAACCGCTCAGATTCGACTGACTTCTCAGTTTCATCTTTAACTTTATTTATTTTTGAAGCTTCAAAAAGACCGAGCTTTTGATTTTTCACTGACACAAGATAAATATCAAAATGACCTAATTCGAGATTCTCAAAACTAAAACCACCCCGAGGGCCAGTGAAATCACCGTTAATCTTAGGACCAAGCCCTACGATACCAATGGCAGGAGTGGGAATTATATTTTCACCTAAAGTTTCATTGTAAAGACTGACGTTCCCGCTCACTATTGGCGTTTGAAATATTTTGCACGCCGTATTTAAAGACTCCAACGACTTAACAAATTGTCCCATCACTTTTGGTTTTTCGGGATTGCCAAAATTCAGACAGTCAGTGGTTGCAAGAGCCTTGGCTCCGCGCACGGCCATTTGCAAAACAGGAAGGGCCACGGCATCCATCGCGCCGACCTCTACATCCCAATCCATAATCAAAGGTCGACAGCCCGTGGCCATAGAAAACATTCGTCCAGAATCGGGAAGTCTCAGAGTGGCAACGCTATCTTCACAGGAGAAAACTGTTTTAGCTCCAACTCGCTGATCATATTGGTGTGTGATCCAATCTCGAGATGTCATTGGTGTGGACGCGAGGAATTCCAAAGCCTTAGTTTTGATTTCTTTTTTAGAAATAGTTAGTACCGGCTTTTGACTTATCGCCGGTTCCGGAAGGACAAAGGGCCGATCATACTTTGGAGCTTGATCAACCAAAGGCACGTGAGAAATTTCTGTGAGGACTTCGTCACCCCAAGAAAGTTTTACCAAGTTACCACTGGTGATTTTTCCAATTTCCGCGCATTCCAAGTCCCATTTTTTAAAAATGCTGACGACTTTGTCGAGATTTTTAGGTTCGACGATCAAAACCATTCGTTCTTGGCTTTCAGATAAAAGAATTTCTTCTGCTGAAATCCCCGGTTCCCTCAGTGGAATCTTCATTAAATCTATTTCGAGGCCAGTTTGCGCGCGAGAGGCCATTTCAAATGTCGAACTAGTAAGACCCGCGGCTCCCATATCCTGAATACCAACCACTAGGTTTTGTTTCATGACTTCAAGGCAAGCTTCGATCAATAATTTTTCATAGAAAGGATCACCAATTTGCACATTAGGTTTTTTCTTTTCCATATCGGAATCAAAACTCTCACTAGCCATGGCGGCTCCATGAACTCCATCACGCCCAGTGGCGGCTCCTGCATAAACGATGAGATTTCCAACGCCCTCGGCTTTGCCGTAAAAAATTTCTTCGCCCGGTCTAAACAAACCAGCAGAAAAAGCATTCACCAAATTATTCTGATTGTATGATTTATGAAAAGTTGTTTGGCCATTGACAGTGGCAACGCCCACGCAATTTCCATAACCTCCGATACCTCGAACAACGCCGTGAAGTAATCTTGGCGTGTTGACGTCTTTTTCGTCACCGAAGCAAAGGTAATTCATAGAAGCCAGGGGGCGAGCACCCATAGTGAATATGTCTCGCAAAATTCCACCCACGCCAGTTGCCGCACCTTGAGTCGGTTCTATGAACGAGGGGTGATTGTGACTTTCCATTTTGAATGCGATGCGCTCGCCTTCGCCCAAATCTATGACTCCGGCATTTTCACCAGGGCCCTGCAACACCCAAGGAGCTTCCGTGTACAATTTTTTTAAATGCACGCGTGAACTTTTGTACGAGCAGTGTTCACTCCAAAGAGCAGAAAACAACGGCCACTCGATTGGCCTGAGGTCTCGGCCTAATTCTTTCAGTATTCGCAAATATTCTTCAGAACTTATTCTGTAATGTTTTAAATTCTTCTGCAATTCGCTCATATCAACCTCTCGAGAATACTTCTGCCATCATCGCTACCCATCCATTTTTGCATCGCGCGTTCCGGGTGAGGCATCAGTGCGGCAACATTTCCTTTAGCATTGCAAATGCCTGCGATATCTTGCATTGCTCCGTTAGGATTAGTTTCGTACTTGAGCCAGATTTGATTTTGATCTTGAAGTTTTTTGAGAGAATCTTCAGGAGCTATAAACATACCCATTGAATGAGCGATCGGAAGTCGCAAGTTTTCAGACTGGGGTTCCCATTCACAAACACTTCCCATATTTTTAAGCTCAACCCACTCCTCTTGGAATTGCCGAGAGGTATTTTTAGTCAACGCCCCCTCTAGCAAACCCGCTTCGCAGAGAATTTGAAACCCATTACAGATTCCTAAAACAGGAAATCCTTTTTCCGCGGCTGCCAAAACATCTTGCATGGCCGGGCTGTGAGCGGCGAGAGCTCCGCATCTTAAATAATCTCCGTAGCTGAACCCACCGGGTAAAATAAATCCGCAGTAATCATCCACATTAAATCTATCGGCCCACCAAATATATTGAGCAGATTTATTTAAATCTTGATACGCCTGGATAATATCCGCATCGCAATTGGTTCCTAAAAACCTCAACACTCCTACAGGTTTCAAATTTCACTCACTTTATAAGTTTCAATCAAGGGATTGGCCAAAATCTTTTCCGCCATCTCTTCAACAGATTTCAGACTGGCATCTGCGGATTCAAGAAAAACTATTTTTCCAACGCGACAATCAGAAGTTTCAAAACCTAGTCTTGAGAGGGCTCCCTTGACCGCGCGGCCTTGAGGATCGAGAGCTTCTTCTCGGGGCATGATTTCAACTTTAAATTTTTTCATTTTTTTACGACCTTTTCTAATCGGCTTAAAATAAGTTCATAACTTTCTTGAACTCGTCCTAAATCTCTTCTAAATCTGTCTTTATCTAGTCTCTCCCCAGAATTTGCATCCCAAAGTCTGCAAGAATCAGGACTGATTTCATCTCCCAAAATCACCTCACCGTTTACGTCTCGGCCAAGCTCGATTTTGAAATCGATCAAAATGATATCCATTTCGCGAAAGAGACTTTTCAAGACTGAGTTAATGTCTAAAGCAAGCGCTTTGAACATGGCGATCTGACTACTTGATGCAATTTTTAAGGCCAAGATATGTTCTTCGGCCATCAAGGGATCATTGAGTTCGTCTTTTTTGTAATAGAATTCAACAAAAGGAGCATCAAAAGGAACTCCCTCTGGAATTCCGAAGCGTGTAGAGAAAGACCCTGCAGCTCTATTGCGAACAACAACTTCCAGCGGAATCATTTTCAATTTCTTGACTAGCATCTCCGGGGCGCCGGAAATGTTTTCTACAAAATGTGATTTAATTCCCGAGGCTTCCAGTCTCTGAAAAATCAATGTGGTGATTTTTTGATTGATCTCGCCTTTGCCGCCAAAAGATCCACGCTTTTTTGCGTTGAATGCAGTGAGACTGTTTTTGAATTCCGTGATGAGGAAATCAGGGCTATCTGTTGCGAAAACTTTTTTTGCCTTGCCCTCATAGATCAATTCTTTTTTCTGCACTTACAAAACCCTTTCTATGAGTTCCGATACCAACTTCTGATGTTTCTTCCCAGAAAAAATATCATTTACTTCTTTGACGCTTAAAAGTTTCTTAGTTTGCGGATTTTTTAATAGCTCTTGTTTTAGATCTCCGGATTTTCCGTGCGACAAAGATTGAATTATTTTATACGCATCTTCACGACTCATGCCTTTTTGAATCAAAGCCAACAAAACGTGAGAGCTGAAAATTCTGCCTTTGGTGATCTGTAAATTCTCGAGCATTTTCTGCTCCTTCACGACCAGGCCATCAATGATGTCGGCCATGCGACTTGCCATGTAGTCAGCTAAAATAAATGAATCGGGGAAAATCACTCGCTCGACGGATGAATGGCTGATGTCTCGCTCGTGCCAAAGAGCTACGTTTTCAAGGGCTGCCATCGCATTAGCCCGAAGGATCCTTGAAAGTCCGGTGATATTTTCCGAACTAATCGGATTTTTTTTATGAGGCATAGCGCTGGAACCTTTTTGTCCAAGCTTGAATCCTTCTTCGACCTCATCCACTTCGGTTCTTTGTAAGTGTCTAAGCTCCACAGCTAATCTCTCTAGCCCAGCTCCCAGTAGCGCAAGCGAAGTCATGAGTTCCGCATGGCGATCCCTTGGGATCACTTGCGTTGCGAGTGTTTCAGTCTGCATTTTTAATTTTCTGCTCACGGCTTTTTCAAACTCAGTGCCTAAGGCAGAATAAGTCCCAACCGCTCCACTCAACTTCACTCGTGATGCTTGTTCACAAGATTCTTTTACTCGCTTGCGATTCCGCTGAGTTTCAGCCAAAAATCCTGCCATTTTTAATCCAAAGGTGGTGGGTTCGGCATGAATTCCGTGAGTGCGCCCCACACACAAAGCTGCCGCATATTTTTTGGCAGCTTTTTTCAAAGAAGTTTCAAGTCCGGCCAAAGTTGTATCCAAAATTCCGGAGGCTTCTTTTATTTGCAGACTCAACGCCGTATCTAAAACATCGGAAGAAGTCAGCGCAAAATGCACAAATCTTCCTAGGTCTCCAACATTTTCAGCAACGCTAGTGACAAATGCAATGATGTCGTGCTTTGTGGTTTTTTCCAATTCGTTGATTCTAGCGACATCAAATTTCCCTCGGCTGGCTATGGCTTTTGCTGCGGCCTTGGGAATGACGCCAAGATCAGCTTGAGCTTCTGCAACCGCAATCTCTACCTGAAGTAGAAAATCAAACCGACGGTTGGCTTCCCAAAGACTTCCCATTTGGGGACGTGTGTAACGCTCGATCAACTTTTAGCTCCTTGCGATATTTATGTACCAATTTATCTAAAATAACTTTTTCTGTTTCTAAGCTAGAAATAAAATCGAGCCGACTGTCAGTTTCTATTCCTGCCAACCACAAATTCTTTTTGAATTCTCCTCGATGAATATCCACGTCTTTTTCATAAACATAATCATGAGTCTCGGATTGAATAGTTATCGTGGGAATTTCGACGGAAATGACTTGCATCTCGAAGGATGAAATCAACACGCTCAGATTCTTTTGAATTTCTTCGACTAAATTTTCGATGACACTTTGTTTTTTCATGTCGGTCGTATGCATCTTGCACCAAACCACTAGCTTGTCGTGATCGACTTCCTTGGTCCACTTCATCATTCCAAACCCAGGCCCTGTCAAAGGCATGAGTGGGTCAATGACATAGGAAGAAAAAACGGGTAGTCCATTTGGCTTGGAATCTTTATTCATTTTAATTTGCACTGGAATCCAAGTGAACTTTGGTTCCACGCTATTGCCCTGAATCACACGCATTTTTTCTGAAAACTTTGGATATCGCTTTTTTATGTTTTCACTGGATGAAGAAAAAACCAATTCGTCGCATGGTAAAAATCCTGTGGATTGCTCAAGCTCAATACCAGTCACTCTCCAACCATCATGTGCAATATCTATAACCTTGGAATTTTCCAAAATTTTAACTTTGGGCGTTTTTCCTTCAACCCAATTCAAAGCATTTTTTTGAAACGTAGACGAGTGGTTACCCGCAAGCAGATAATTGATGAGGCTGATTTCAGAACCTTTGATGGATTGATTATCATAATGGAAACTTAGAGGTCCCATCCATTCCAAACACCAACGTTGGGATTTAGGAATTCGAGCAAGTTTATGTTCTAAAGCCCCGCTTAAGGATTGATTATTTCGAATGATAGAATCTTTATATTTTTCCAAAAGCTGCGAATTTTCCGACGAGAAAAAGCTAGCGAGAGACTGGGGCAAAAGTTCTTTCGAAAAATCAAAAAGTCCAAGAGGAGTAATCACTTGAAAATTTTCTTGAACCGACGTCTCAAACGTTTTAGTCACAAAATCTTGCGCCGAAGCAGTGAGTCCTTCAAACTTATTTTGACTCCCCGCCTGCCATACTCGATCTCCAGAACTGAGAAGATTCTGCGTTTGAATCCAGGTGACTTCAAATTTCTGCAAAGCCAATTCCTGCGCAAGCCAAAGTCCACGATGATGAGATCCCATAATAACAATACGTGCGATTGGCGTACTCATTTGCGGTCCTCCATAATTGTCTTCCTCAGGGCAGTTTTAATAGCTTCTTGCTCGTGAATATGCAGAGAAAGTTTCATTGAAGCGGATTCCGGAGGTCTTTTAAATTTTCTTTGCAATATTGTTGCACCAGCATCGACCTCGAGAACCACATGATGCATTGTCACACCCAGATTAGTTTCACCATGTTCTATAGCATCTTCAAAAGCCGATTTGCCTTTGTATGCTGGCAGCAATGAAGGGTGAATATTAATGATCTCTCCACCCGTTTCCATTTTGAAATTCGAAATAAATTCAGAACTTAGAATCCTCATGAAACCCGCGAGCATGAGTTTCGTAACCCGATATTTTCTCAGGGTTTCTAGAAACCATTTTTCAGAAGCTGGCTTATTTTCCTTCGATTTCAATTCGATTGGCAAAATCTCAACGGGAACACCCATTCTTTTTGCGCGAATAATTCCGTATGCATTTGCGTTGCTTGAGATCACCACGCTTACGTTTATTTCTGGGACATCAAGAACTGCTTGCATCGTGCTTCCGTTTCCAGAGATCAGCACGCCCAAACTCATATCAAAACCTCGGGCTCACCTTGATGTTTGATTAATGTTCCTATATTTTGCGCGGTCCAACCCAGCTTTTTACTCTCCGCAATAACGATCTGCACTTCTTTGGGATCGACAAAAATCACGTAGCCAATACCGCAGTTAAATGTCTCAAGCATTTGCGTGACGGAAAGTCCGGAACGTTTTTGCACATCTAAATAAGGATCAGACC
The DNA here is from genome assembly GCA_043732305.1 of Oligoflexia bacterium. GTDB lineage: Bacteria > Bdellovibrionota > Bdellovibrionia > JABDDW01 > JABDDW01 > JAYTHU01. Next base: position 31,348 of record JAYTHU010000010.1, on the reverse strand, counting down.
ACGGCCATTTTTGCAATTTCAGTGCGGTGTTTTCTTTCATCACTCGCGGAACATTGCCGATAACCCCGCCGCCCGTGATATGAGCCATAGCTTTGATTGTAACTTGAGATTTTAAATTCTTAACGAGAGGGACGTAAATACGCGTTGGAGTCATCAGAAGGTCGCGATGCTCATTAGCGTCATGCTCAAAAAGCTTTCGCAGCAAAGAATAGCCGTTAGAGTGAAAACCGCTGGCAGCAATTCCAACGGCCACATCGCCGATTTTCAAATCCTTGCCGTCGATAACATCTTCTTCGTTGATCGCGCCAACACAAAATCCCGCACAATCGTAATCCGCATTGTTATAATGCCCCGGCATTTCTGCCGTTTCGCCGCCGATCAGATGACAATCGCTTTGCCTGAGTCCATCCAAAACGCCGGTCAGGAATTCTTTGGCTTGGCGTAGATCAAGTTTGCCCGAAGCATAGTAATCGAGGAAAAAAAGTGGATCCGCTCCGCTGGTGATCATGTCATTCACGCACATGGCAACTAAATCAACTCCGGTGGGTTGAACACGATCAAGCTCCACTGCGAGTCTAACTTTAGTGCCCACGCCGTCAGTGCATGAAACCAGAATTGGATTTTTATATTTTTTGAGATCGAGTTTGAAGAGGGCCGAGAACCCCCCTACGCCAGAAACCACGTTCTTAAATGGGCCGGTCGGTTTTTGCTCCCGAATCCAGTCCACAAGCCGATCGCCTGTCTCTACATCAACGCCGCTAGATTTGTAATCAATTGGTGAGCTCATTGTCTCCCTATTTTTGGCCTATCATTCACTATTTGGAGGTGATAAATCTAGTGAAAACTATGGAAAAAACTAAAATACTCGTCATTCGACTTTCAAGCATTGGCGACATTATTCAAGCACTTGCCGTTCCCCGATTGCTGCTCGGAAAGTTTCCGGACGCGCAAATTCACTGGGTTGTGCGCTCGGATAATTTTGAACTTCTGCAGCATAATCCTTATGTTACAAAGATATTTTCATTCGATCGCAACCTCGGATTTCGCGGTTGGCTAGCTTTGTGCCGAGAAATCAGACTAGAAAATTACACCCACGTTTACGACGCCCACGGCAAAATGCGTTCGCGCATTCTTTGCTGGTATTTGAAACTTCAGTCGATAAAAACCGGCAATCCTAGCTTATTCATCCGAAGATCAAAAGAGCGCTTCCGCCGCTTTCTTCTCTTTTACTTTAAAATCCACAGCGTTCAAAAATACTGGAATGGCATAGACACTTACATCGAACCCCTTAAAGCTTGGGGAATCATCAATGATCACAAAGGCTCCGAACTCTTCCTCCAAAAGGTACCAGCTACCTTTTTGTCCAGACCTGCGTCATTTTTTGAAACGAGTGAAGCAGAAATTATCGCGATCGCTCCAGCAACGGCATGGCCAAAGAAAACCTGGCCACTTGACCACTGGAAAGAATTGCTTAAAATTCTGCTCGAAAAAACGGACTATAATTTTCTTGTGCTTGGTGGGCCTAAGGATGATTTTTGCAATGACCTCGTCACAATAAGCCCGAAGAGAATTGTCTCGATGCAGGGGAAATTAAAGCTACTCGAGAGTGCGGCGGCCATTACTTTTTGCAAAACTTTAATAGCTGGGGACACAGGTCTGTTGCACATGGCAGAAGCCCTTGGCAAAGACGTGATTGGAATTAACGGCCCAACTCACCTGGGTCATACCTATCGCCCCGGCAGCGTGACGCTAAAAACTAAATTATGGTGCCAACCTTGCACCAAAGATGGTTCGGGAATTTGTATTAATCCTACCTATCAAAAATGTATGAAAGATGTTTTGCCCCAAGAAGTCTCAGCAAAGGTTTTATAATCTATTCCTAAGTCGATATCCGGGGACCTGATCATGCGGCACCAGCGCCAACCATGTCCAAGTGTTCTCTGACTTTTCTTGCTGAACAATAATCCTGTAACCGCTACCCACAAGTTTTATTTCCCAGAGCGCAGTTCGACTACCATGCAGTCTTTTTAATCCATTGCTTGAGTTTTCAGTGGCAGGCCCACCTAGAAACGCCTTGACCCAAGGAGTGACATCGAGATTTTTCTTTCGAAGATCCTCAAGAGCACTCGGTCTCATAACCACAAATTGAATCGAAGAATTTTCTTTTTCAACCTCCGAGTGACCATAAACAGTAGCAAATCCTCTGAAAAAATAACGACGATCCGAAATTAATTCCTGAGATTTTATGCTCGAGAAAAGATCTCTTTGATCCAGTGCGGGTGGAACCTTTATAACCAAAGGCAAAGTTGTTGCTATTGACAATCGCTTAGCTTCTTCTCTTCGGGCCGCACGGTTTTTCCCATCTCCTTGAATCTGAGCGACTTTAATTCCTCCCGACTTCAATTGAAAACTTTCCGCATCTTTAATCTGATTTTCTTTATGCGATTGCAATACTGCAGGCCTTTGTTTTTCAGCTGCTTGCTCTATAAGCTTAAGTTTATATCTAAGACGAGAACCGACCCCCCCTATTTCTTCTTGAATCTTCTGCCGAATTTGTACTGGATCTACCGCGGTTACCCCTTGAATTTGCATTAAAGTGCGCCAGAGAAAATCTTTAAGGAAAATAGTGTTTTTGGAGTTCCCAAAAGTAAAAGACTCCGAATATTCACTGATAAACCTATCCATATCCATAATGGCAAGTGGATCTTTGCCGTGAGAATCATTTCCGAGGCTCAATGAAAAGTTTTGAAAAAGATCGTAAAGAAAATCCTTTCCCATATTGTTCCATTTTTCGCTCTTACTATGATCATGACTTGAAGCAAGCAACCATTCGAACCGATAAGTTTTATTTACCCAAGGTCCAAGCTCGGGCTCCAATAAATGTTTGGACACTCGTACTTTATCCTCTAAGCTGAGAGGACTTAAAGACTGAATTTTTTCTTTTACCAAATCAAAATAAGCCGTACCAGATCCACTTGTGAATTCCGGCCCTCCTAGTTCTTTCGAAAGATTAACGGCGGCGTTTCTTGTGTAATGAGCATAGAAAACAAACATTTTGTCGTTCCCATCCACGAAATCCTTGAAACTAGGAATTCTAGCGGAAGTAATACTCATTAGATAAGTTTTGATTATTCGGCGAAGATTCGTCCGTACAACGTCGGCGGAAAACCGGTACGATTCTAAATTCCTAGTGGCATAGGCAAGAATAAGTAGAGCATTGTCGGAAAGTTTTTCTGAAATAGACTGGGAACGCAAATCTGAGTAACTGGTTTCAAGTTTTTCAAGATCTACCGCTGGGTTGGCCAGAAATTTTTCGTAGAACTCTCTCGGAAAGACCGCAGGCCTATCTGCGAAATCAGCCGAGTACTTCACAAGACCTTCATCTTTTAAGTACTTTCTCATATGGGGTGCCAGATCGACAAAAGAAACTTCACTCAAGCCCCCAACATATCCAATCAACTCTTTTAGTGAACCCGCGAGTTCCGCAGTTTCAGGATTTTCTAAAGCTAGGCAAAAATCTGACTGACTCAATTTGTATCCGGCGGCAAAATGAGTCTCAGGTTTATCGAGGTTATTGAGTGACTCAAGGATGACCAAGCAAGGCTCTTGGGCATTGACCACGGTCGAAAGACAGAGTGTCGATAATAAGGCGATATAAAATTTCATTAGACTTGCAGTCTAAGCAAGATTCAGGCCCATTTTTTTTAGCGTCGCTTACGAATGAGAACGACGGGTCATTGAGAGGATATTTTGGCATAAATTTCCGTTAAAATGCTGACACGTCAATAACTTGAGCAGACATTTCCTTGAGTTCTCCTTCAGAAAAAGCCATAACAAGGACCTCATGTTACAAATTATATACACACTGATTATCTATCCGCTGATTCACACGTCCTTTTGGATTCTTTCTTTTTTTATTCCTAAAATAAAATCTGGATTTGAAATGCGGAGAGGTAAATCGTGGATCAAGACAGATAATAAATCCTCCGAATCCAGCAGCCCGATTTTCTGGTTTCACGTCGCAAGTGGAGAATTTGAATATGCCAAACCCGTTATTCAGGAACTGAAAAATTCCATCAACTGTAAAATCCTAGTCACCTATTTCTCCCCTAGCGTTAAGAAGTCAGTCGAAAGCAACAAGCTTGTCGATTGGGCAGTGCCGTCCCCTTGGGATACTCCGTGGCACTGGCACGAATTTATAAAACATTACAAGCCATCGGTGTTAGCTATCGCGCGCACGGATCTTTGGCCAAATATGATTTGGGTAACGAAGCGGAAAAAGATTCCGTCAATATTATTTTCGGCAACCCTGACGCCTCAGTCAGCGCGCGTGGCTAGTTTTTTTGGTCGCCTGTTTTACAGTTTTGTGACTGAGGACCTTTCAGAAATTTCCGTAGTGACTGAAGAAGATAAAGACAATTTCATGAGAATTTCTCACGATTCCAAAGTGACCGTCGATGGGGATACCCGCTTTGACCAGGTTTTCAATCGGCTTGAAACTTCTAATGATCAAGCCAGAGAACAAATCAAAAAACTATTCAATGAAAATTCTGATTTTCTAATTGCCGGGAGCACATGGCCGGAAGATGAAAAAGTTTTGATCCCGGCAATTGCTGAATTTTCTAAAAGCAAAAATCTAAATTTTATCATCGCTCCTCACGAAGTTGACGAAACCCATTTGATGCAACTTCAGAGACTTTGCGCTCACTATAAACTTTCGACCGAGTACTTTTCAAAAACGCTCCCACCTTATGTTACAGGAAACAAAATCCTGATTGTGGACCAAGTGGGGATTCTTGCATCGCTCTATCCTCTGGGCTCGCTAGCGTTTGTGGGGGGAAGCTTTCGCAAGTCCGTGCATAGTGTGATGGAACCAGCAGCCGCGGGCTGCTTGACCTTTGTTGGACCCTTTCACCACGGCAATCGCGAAGCTTTGCTGCTTAAACAAAATAACTTTGTAAAAGAAATTTCAAGCACCCAGGATTTCATTCAAGAATTTGAAAAAGCGGAAGTTAGGTCTCCGCTCGAGAAAGAAAAACTAAAACTAGATATTCAAAACTTTGTGCGATCTCAGACTGGGGCGAGCAAAGTAATAGCAAACCGCATCTTGGCCTTAGTTAAAAGCGTAAGTGAGATTCACTAGCACATCAGCTTCAATGATGACAGGAATTGAGAAAAGCGCACCAAGACGAAACTCAGGGGCAAGGAAAACTCTTTTTCCCAATTGAAAATCTAGCCCCGTAGCTACTGCAAACGCAGTAAAATTTGGAAGCTGTGAGCTGCTCAAAGTTTGAGGGTTGAAACCATTGATGGTGAAAGTTCCTGCTGTTGAGTGATCAAATTGCAAGCCTGCCCCAACCCACAAAAAGGGTTTTACGTAATAAACAGGCATCACACCAAAATTTATGAAGGACTCATTTAATACCGTTTGGGCTCCAGCCACTTGTACACCTAAGGGCGGTTGGACTGTTGCAGCTCCACTGGTAGAAATGGTTTCTAATTGCACGAACATTTTGAGCGCAAGCTTTCTGATCCATGAAGAAAGTGGGAATTGAATTCCAACTCCAAAAACTGTGCTAGATCCTGAAAGGCTTGTGAGACCAACAATTGTTCCATCGCTTTCAGTGAGAGTACGAGCGCCTTGATTCTGATAGTTCAAACCGCCAAGCAATGAAATTGAAAATTTATTTTGCAGACCGGTCGTTTTACTTCGCACTTGCTGATTGCGACTATTTCTAGAAACTGCTCCAGCACGTGGCGGCTGATCGCTTTGAGCGGCATTAGGATTGAGATCGGCAGTGCGCACATAGCCCACTTTATTGCCCTGATTGGTTCTGACCATGACCTTCTGATACCCTGGAATTTTTTCAGAACCGACCTGAACCAGTGTGCCTTTGATGATGATTGCAATGAGTGAGCCAGAGGCGTTGGGTTGAGAATATACTTTTACTCGGTCAGCTAATATCAATAAGTCCGTGGCGTTGGCAGAAGTGAAACCTAATAAGACGGTCAAAAAAATGAGAATATTCCACTTTGACTTGCTGTTCACGAGATCCCCCCCTAGAGTTGCCAATACCATTGATGCCGTCCTTTTATTCTAGTTTTAACAGCTGAAAAAAACAAGTATTACGCACCCGTAGTTGACTTTTTGGGCCAAAAGGAATACTCCTTGCGGGTTGTTCATTAAGTTCAACAAAGATTAAAGGAAATGCCAATTGCTCGAGACTGTAAAAAGAATAAACCCGCACGTTCGCCCCGGGCTACAAGTCAAATTTCATGAAGTTCCGCAGTCTGGACTAGACTTCGTTTTTAATCCTGCTTCTGGTGAATTAAACGGCGTTCTCTTTGATTTGCTCGGTGACTTTCCTGTGTACGAAGCAATCGTTCATCTTGAGACCAACGAGAAAACTGTTCAGATCAAAGGCGAACTCAAAGGTGAACTTCAACTCGTGTGCTCTCTTTGCGCAGAGGACTTCACGCATGTTTTTGAGAAGACTTTTGTGACATTGTTTTACAAGTCTGAACAAAGCATAAAAAACTTTGGTTGGGACGCTCATGAATTGGAAGGGTCTTTTGACCTGGAGTTTTTAGAGGGTGAAATCATTAGCATTGGGGAAGTGATTCACGAGCAAGTTGCGCTCGAAATTCCTTTCAAACCAATGCACAGTGCAAAATGCAAAGGACTCTGTGTCCATTGTGGTACGAATTTTAATTTAGGTTCATGTGAGTGCAAGCCATTAGAAAAGAAATTAGATATTGGGGAGCCCAAAGCGTCCCCTTTCGAGAAATTGAAAATACTTAGTACAGGAGAAAAATAAAATGGGCGTCCCTGCGGATAAAACATCGAAGATGAAGAGAAACAAACGTCGTAGCCATCACGCTTTGGTAGCTCCGAACTTGAGCATTTGCTCAAACTGTGCCGAATTCAAGCAACCACATTTGGTTTGTGATACTTGCGGTTACTACAACGGCAAAGAAATCATCAAAGCAAAAGACAAAGCAGTAGCAGCTCAGTAACCAAAACTTGAAAATAGCTATAGACGCGTTCGGGGGCGATCACGCTCCCCTCGTAAACATTGATGGCGTTTTAGATTTTATCAAAGAATCCAAGGCTCATGTGATCCTCACTGGGCCTGCGGATAAATTAAAGAATCTTGTTCCCGCACATCTTCATGCCCAACCAAATTCTCAAATCAGTATCGTTGATGCTCCAGAACTTGTTGGTATGGAAGAAAAAGCTTCATCGTCGTTGCGCCATCGCAAAGACACCAGCATGTATAAAGCCATTGAACTCGTGAAAGAAGGGAAAGCGGACGCTTGCCTTTCTGCTGGATCTTCAGCGGCTTTCATGGCGCTAAGTGTTCTGCTTTTAGGGCGAGTTGGCGACATTGAAAGACCAGCGCTAGTGACACCGCTGCCAACTTTAAAATTTCCGTGCTACGCCTTGGATATGGGTGCAACTGTCGACTGCAAGCCGTTGCACTTGGTGCACTTTGCATTGATGGGCCATGCTTACGCAAGTGTCATTCGCGGCATTGCAAGTCCCAGGATTGGTCTTATTTCGAATGGCGAAGAAGACTCAAAAGGAAACGACCTCACTCGCGAAACCAATGAACTTTTAAAAAAAATCCCTAGCCTTAACTACGCAGGCTACATGGAAGGCAAAGACATCTTCACAGGAGAATTTGACGTCGCCGTATGCGATGGATTTGTTGGCAACGTGATTTTAAAAACCGCCGAAGGTTTGGGCGAGTCTCTCATGGAACTAATGAAACAAAGTTTCACCTCAAGTATCCAAGGTAAAATTGGATATTTGCTCGCACGCTCCTCCATGAAACCACTCAAAAAGAAATTAGATTATGCAGAATATGGCGCAGCTCCCCTTCTTGGACTGGCTGGAATAAGTTTGATTTGTCATGGAAGATCTAATAGCCTGGCCATCAAAAACGCGTTGCATACAGCTGAAAAAACAGTGAGCGAAAATCTTGTGGGGAGATTAGAGTTATCACTTAAAATGATGGGCGAAACTTTACAGAATGAAATACAAAACTAAAATTCTTGGTTCTGGACACTTTCTCCCAGAACAAACTTTGACCAACGCAGATATAGAAAAACTGGTTGAAACTTCCGACCAATGGATCACAGAGCGTACCGGAATAAAATTACGTCACGTTGCAGCCACAGGAGAAGGGTCATCCGACCTTGCTCTAAGAGCCGCTCGTCAAGCACTGGAAGCCGCAAACCTGACTCCAAAAGATATCGATGCCATCTTTTTTGCGACCGCCACCCCAGATACAAATTTGCCCAATAGCGCTTGTCAATTGCAATCAAAGCTTGGCGCAGGAAATTGCGTCGCCTGGGATTTAAATGCTGCTTGCTCAGGATTTTTGTATGTACTGAGTGTGGCTAGACATTACATTGGCGCAGGAACATTCAAACGAATTCTTGTCGTAGGCGCAGAGACATTAACAAGATTTGTGAACTACAAAGATCGTGAAACATGCATCCTCTTTGGTGACGGCGCAGGAGCCTGGATTTTAGGACAAACTCCAGAAGGAGAAACAAGTGATTTCATGAGCGAGTTTCTATCTTCTGATGGAACCCTCGGTGACTTGCTACATACTCCCGGCGGCGGATTCAAACAAACCGTGAATCAAGAAATTATTGATTCAGGTTCTCACTTCGTGCAAATGAAGGGTCGAGAAATTTTTAAGAGTGCCGTTCGAACGATGGGCCGTTGTGCTGAAGAAGTCATGAAGGTCGAAAACATTTCTCCCGATGATGTCAAATGGGTCATCCCGCACCAGGCAAACACGAGAATTATCGAGGCTGTCTCCAGACATCTCGATATTCCGATAGAAAAATTTATTTTAAATCTCGAACACACTGGCAACACATCTTCCGCTTCTGTTCCGATCGCTTTCAATGAAGCCGTCATGCAAGGGAAAATTCAGCGTGGAGACCTTATGTTACTTACAGTTTTCGGAGCGGGAATCACTTCTGGCGCTCTCCTCATGAGGTATTAAAATAATGAATCGTTGGGCCGCCTTTTTCCCTGGTCAAGGAAGTCAACATCCTGGAATGGGAAAAGAACTTTTCGAAAATTTTCAAATAGTTAAACAAACTTTTGAAGAAGCATCCGATGCCATCAGACTCGACATGAAAAAGCTTTGCTTTGAAGGTCCGGAATCTGATTTAAAACTCACCGCCAATACTCAACCCGCACTTTTAGTTACTTCCATTGCAGCATGGAGAGCATTTTGTTCTGAAACAGAATCTCGTCCCACAGTCGCTCTTGGTCACAGCTTGGGAGAATATTCCGCACTCGTGGCGGCGGGAGCCTTGACTCTCACTGAAGCGATGGACGTGGTGAGACTTCGCGGTCAAGCCATGCAAGATGCCGTTCCCGTTGGCACAGGAAGCATGATGGCTGTTTTAGGCTTAACAGACGAACAAGTGATCAAGGCTTGCAAAGACTTTCAAATTCGCGCGCAAAAAGAAGCCGGATTGAAGTCAAGTGTGATTGAAGCTGCAAATTTCAATAGTCCCGGACAAGTGGTTGTCAGTGGTCATGAAAAAGCATTGCAGTTCATGAAGGACAATTTGCGCGGAGCTGATTACGGGGCGACAAGAGCAAAAATGATTCCTTTAGCCGTGAGTGCACCCTTTCATTCTTCTCTCATGAAGCCCGCACGTGAAAGATTAGAGCCTCGACTGCAAAAAGTGTTATGGAAACGCAATATGAAATTTAGCGTCATTCACAACGTGAACGCAGAAATCAATCAAGATGGCGAAAGAACAGCCACGTTTTTAATCGACCAAGTCACAAAGCCCGTGCAGTGGACAAAATCTGTTCTTGCGACTCAAAATTTAGAAGTGAGTTCCTTCGCGGAATTTGGTGCCGGCCGTGTACTCACCGGTTTAGTTAAAAAGATTTTTCCTGATCTCAAAGAAGGATTGACCTACAACGTTGACGGATTAGACACATTCAAAGCCGCCGTAGGATTTTATGACCAACACTGATTCCTTGCCTTTTTCCAAAAGCTTTTCCTTCCACGATAAAGTAGCTGTTGTCACCGGCGGAAGTCGCGGAATTGGAAAAGCTATTAGCTTGGCTTTTGCTAAAGCTGGCGCCACCGTAGGAATTATTTACGGATCCAATGAGGACGCCGCGAATCAAACACTTGGCGAACTTCAAAAAATCTCAGATAAAAGTCATAAAATTTATAAATTAGATGTTTCTCAAACGGCAGCTGTCGAAGATGTTTTTGCGAAAATAAAAACTGAACTTGGTGGATTGCATTGTTTAATCAACAACGCTGGTATCACTCGCGATCAATTGCTTTTGCGCCTCAAAGAAGACGATTGGGACCTAGTGATTGAAACAAATCTAAAAAGCGTTTTCAATTGCACAAAATCGGCCGTCAAAATGATGCTAAAAGACAGATCTGGAAGTATCGTCAATATCACCAGTGTCATCGGACAAACGGGAAATGGCGGCCAAAGCAATTACGCGGCGAGCAAAGGCGGAATAATCGCTTTCACAAAATCCATTGCATTAGAAGTCGCAAGCCGTAATATTAGACTGAATAGCATCGCTCCTGGTTTTATTAGATCCGATATGACAGATTCATTGACCGAGGAGCAAAAAAAGAAAATACTAACCTCCGTGCCTTTGGGACAGATTGGCGAGCCTGATGATATCGCAGGGGCTTGCTTGTATTTGTGCTCAGATTTTGCACGCTATATAACGGGGCATACATTAAATATTAACGGTGGCTTATACACTAACTAAGTTTGGAAGCAAAAATGAGTGAAATCGAAATTCAAAAAGAAGTCAGTAATCTTAAAGAGGGAGGACAAGAAATGTCAGCTTTAGAAACAAAAATCAAAGGTATCGTTGTTGAACAACTCGGAGTTGAAGAAGGTAAAGTGAAAGCTGAAGCTTCTTTTATTGACGATCTCGGCGCAGACAGTCTAGACATCGTTGAGTTGGTCATGGCTATGGAAGAAGAATTTGATCTCGAAATTCCTGACGAAGCTGCTGAAAAATTGCGCACCGTTGGCGATGTCACAAAATATCTTCAATCTAAAGGTAAAGCGTAAGCTATATGCGTCGAGTGGTCGTCACCGGAGTTGGTGCCGTTTCACCTCTTGGGCTCACTGCCAAAGAGATGTGGGGTAATTTATTAGAGGGGAAATCTGGCATTGCCAAGGTGACTCGCTTTGATATAGACCGCTTCGATTGCCGCTTTGCGGGTGAAGTGAAAAACTTCAATCCGGATCCGTATATTCATAAAAAAGAACAAAAGAAAATGGATTACTTTATCCAGTACGCCATGGCCGCAGGAAAAATGGCCCTGGAAGACTCTGGACTCCAAATCACCGATGAAAACAGAACCATGGTTGGTGTCTTAGTTTCAGCGGGCATGGGCGGACTTCCTGGGATAGAGCAGCAACACGATGTTTATCTTGCGCGCGGCCCCGGAAGAATTTCTCCATTTTTTATTCCTATGGTTATTCCAAACTTAGCAGCAGGATTTTTAGCAATCGATATTGGAGCTCAAGGTCCAAATCTTTGTTACGTGTCCGCGTGTAGCTCCGGAAGTCATTCCGTCGGCGAAGGCATGCGTTATATCCGTGACGGAATCTGTGATGCTGTCATTGCCGGTGGAACCGAAAGTACCATTTGCCCTATGGCTATGGGTGGATTCTCTTCTATGCGTGCACTTTCAACTCGCAATGACTCTCCCGAAAAAGCTTCGCGCCCTTTTGACAAAGACCGTGACGGATTTGTTTTAGGTGAAGGTTGCGGACTGCTTGTGCTCGAAGAATACGAATCAGCAAAAAAACGTGGCGCTAGAATTTATTGTGAAATCGTAGGGTACGGTCTCAGCTGCGATGCTCATCACATCACAAACCCATCCGAAGGCGGAGCAGGCGCTGCACGAAGCATGGACATGGCTTTGCGCGATGCTAAATTAAATCCTGGTGAAATAGATTACATCAATGCCCACGGGACAAGTACTCCCGCTGGAGACATCGCAGAAACCATGGCTGTTAAAAGATCATTTGGTGATGCCGCGAAAAAAGTGTGGATGAGTTCAACTAAAAGTATGACTGGGCATTTGCTTGGTGCTGCAGGTGGAATTGAATCCGTGATTTCGGTCCTCACTATTGTCGAAGGAAAAGTTCCTCCGACAATTAATTTAGACAATCAAGATCCTCTCTGTGATTTGGATTACGTTCCAAACATCGCTCGCGAAAAAGAAATCAAAGCCGTGCTCTCAAACAGTTTTGGCTTTGGCGGAACTAACGCTACCCTCATTTTCAAAAAATTATGAAAATTTTTATCGCATCCGATCATGCTGGTTTCAAATACAAAGAGTACTTGATTCACGCGCTGAAAGATCTTGGCATTGGCGAGATCATCGATCTTGGAACCAATAACGAAGACTCAGTCGACTATCCCGAATTTGCGAAAACATTGTGCGAGAAGGTCTTGGAAGAATCCGCTCGAGGTATCTTGGTTTGTGGAAGTGGTCAAGGCATGGCGATGACAGCAAACAAATTTGCTGGAATCAGAGCTGCGTTATGCTGGGATTTACCTTCGACTATCTTGAGCCGACAACACAACAACTCTAACGTACTTTGCCTCGGATCCCGTCTCATTCCCGAAGGACTTGGCCTTATGATCACCCAATCCTGGCTTAAGACTAAATTCCTGGGTGGTCGGCATGAGCGGCGCACCGCTAAAATCACCTGTTAAATCCCTCCTGCCCCCTTGTTCATTAGACTAATTTGGGGTATTTCTAGGCCTGCCACCTAACGCTTACCGAAGGGATCGCAATGTCCATTCTCAAAGATCAAGACCCCGATATTTTCACCGTCATTGAAAATGAAACTCAAAGACAAAAACATGGTTTAGAGATGATCGCCAGCGAGAACTACGTTTCGCCCGCAGTCCTTGAAGCGCAAGGCAGCATTCTCACAAATAAATATGCCGAAGGTTATCCTGGTAAACGTTATTATGGTGGCTGCGAATTTGTCGATGTGAGTGAGCAACTCGCGATTGATCGCGCAAAGCAACTTTTTGGTGCAGGACATGCGAATGTGCAACCGCACTCGGGATCATCGGCGAACATGGCGGTTTACCTGGCTGCAATTAAACCTGGTGACACAATATTGGGAATGGATCTTTCTCATGGAGGTCATCTTACTCATGGATCTTCAGTGAATTTTAGTGGAACTTTATACCGCGCCATTCATTATGGCGTGAGCCCAAAAGACAAACTTATTGATTACGCAAACGTTTTAGAAATCGCACAGCGTGAAAAACCTAAGATGATTATTTGCGGATATTCCGCGTATTCTAGAAAATTAGATTTTGTAAAATTTAGAGAAATTGCCGATAGCGTTGGCGCGATTTTACTTTGTGACATGGCTCACTTTGCGGGACTTGTCGCATCGGGACATCATTCTTCACCTATTGGCATTGCTCATTATGTGACAACAACAACTCACAAAACATTGCGCGGTCCGCGTGGTGGAATGATTTTATGTGATGAGAATTTAGCCAAAGGCCTGAACAGTAAAATTTTTCCTGGCATTCAGGGAGGTCCACTGGAGCATGTGATTGCTGCTAAAGCCGTAGCATTTGGTGAAGCGCTCAGACCTGAATTCAAAACTTATGTTCAAGCTATCTGTGATAACGCAAAAACATTAGCGGCAGTTTTGGTGAGTGAAGGTTTTGACTTGGTCACCGGCGGAACGGATAATCACTTGATGCTGGTTGATCTCACAAACAAAAATATTACCGGTAAAGATGCCGAAAACTGGCTCGATCACGCAGGGATTACGGTAAATAAAAACACTGTGCCCTTTGAAACTAAGAGTCCATTTATCACCAGCGGCATTCGAATTGGAACCCCAGCTCTTTCCACTCGTGGTATGAAAACCGACGAAATGAAAATCATCGGAAAATGGATCAGCGAAGTGATCAAGAGTGGCGGCGAATCTTTGGCTCTTCAAAAAATTCGCGCGCAAGTGGCCGAACTCGCTCAAAGCTTTCCCATATTCAAAGGCAGCTGAGTTTATGACGATGGTGGAAGACAAATCTTCTTACATGAAACTTAATAATTCATGGAAAGAGCTTTTATTTTCTGAATTCGACAAGCCGCACATGCAGGAATTAAAAAAATTCTTAGCCAAAGAGAAAGCTGAAAAAAAAAGCATTTACCCTGCAAGTTTCCAGATCTTTGCAGCTTTCGACAATGTGGCGTTTGAAGATGTGAAAGTTGTGATCCTAGGTCAAGATCCCTATCACGGACCCGGGCAAGCGATGGGACTTTCGTTTTCTGTTCCAGACGGTGTGCGTTTGCCACCATCGCTAAAAAATATATTCAAGGAATTAAAAACTGATTTGAATATAGATGCGCCGTTAAGTGGAAATCTCACTCCTTGGGCCAAGCAAGGTGTTTTATTATTAAACAGTGTTCTCACCGTGCAAGAATCTCATGCAGCATCGCATCAGAAAAAAGGATGGGAAAAATTCACCGATGAGGTAATTAAAAAATTAAATGACGAACGAGAACACTTAGTTTTTATTCTGTGGGGAGCATACGCTCAGAAAAAAGCGGCGTTCGTTGATTCCAAAAAGCATCTGGTTTTAAAAGCAGTTCACCCTTCGCCACTCTCAGCCTACGGCGGATTTTACGGAAGCAAACCTTTTTCTAAAACAAATGCTTATCTAAAGTCTCACGGCCTCAAGCCCATCAACTGGGATCTTTCCAACAGTTAATTTTAGCGGGCGAAGGAGCCGCCGGGGGCAGGGTCACCAGCAGCGGGTTTTCGCATGGGTTCGGGAAGGCTGGTCCACATTTTGAGCGCCAAGAAAATTCCAATAATAATAAATGGAATTAAAAATGCTGGCCAGAATGTCCAACTTTTGGGAATCAAATATCCGAGTGAGATAGATTGAAATCCCGTACCCAAATAAACAAAACCGTCAGTGATTCCACTCGCCGTAGCCGTGGCTTTTCTCCCACCAAAATCAGCCGCTGCGGTTCCAGACATCAATGAATGGATTGAAATTGAAAACAAACATAAGGCGACGGCACATATGCCTACGCCAATCGGACTCGTCCGCAAAATAAGAGTCAGAGTCACAGCAAATCCCAGCATTATGATTCCGGCGATCGCCACTGGCGGACCACGGCGCGATTGAAAAAATCTGTCGGAAACATCGCCAGCTAAAAATCCACCGATAATTCCTGTCACACATAAAACTAAACCCCAGTGGTCGTTAAAAAACTCCGCCCCAGGTTGTTTTACCTCGTGAGCAAAAATATTATACCACTGCATGACGCCGTTTCTGACAATGCCGGTGGTGAATTCAACAAGTGCAATAAGCATTACTATGGGGTTGCTGAAAACTTTTTTGAGCAATTGAAGCTTGGTGAATTCTAAATGCATCTCACCGCTTGAAGCATCCATAGTGTCAAAATCCGCAAACCCTGCTTTAGCAGGGGTGTCTCTGATCACCCAAAGATCAATGATGGCCCAGAACAATAAAATGAATGCCGGAATAAAAAAGACAAGCCACGTGGCATCAGTTTCACCGAGATCAATGGCAAACATTCGTTGAAAGGTAATCTGAAAAGGCGTTGGATTTTTAATGTGAACTTGAGAAGCATCGGCGATCGCTTTTCCCCAATCGAATGCAAAATAAACTCCGAATGAAATAAGCGTTCCAAAAATAGCACCAAATACTCCCCGCTCTCGAACGTGAAACCAGTAAGCCTTAACTTTGATAATCGAAACGGCACCGTAACTCTGGAAAAACATATTGAGAGAATAAAGAATCGCAAAAGTCACGGTCATGTTCACGGCCAAGCGGCCTTTCAAATACATGAATGTGGCTACGCCCATCATGATGTTGGCCATACTCGCCCCGACTGCGGCCATGACAATACCTTTTTTCCCGCCTATTTTATCAACTAGTGGACCGTTGATTAAAAATGAAAGTCCGTAGGTGACTGTTCCAGCCCCAAAAATGACACCGAAACTTTCTTTGCTCATCATCGAGCCCATGGCATTTTTAGAAACATTCAAATTATATCGCCCCATGTACAAAAATGCGTAGGTCATTCCCAGAGGGAACCAATTGATGAAACGTCTCATCATGAATTTTGGCGAGTGTTTGAGCGGATTGTGTTGAAAGTAATAAAGAATGACCAGACCCAGTGTCACCAAAACTAAAAGTGCGCCCATGAATTCCCCTCTTAAAAGTCGTCTTCACTCGTCATTCTTCAAAAATATGTAGAGGCCGTTTTTTACCTCAAGTAGGCCCAAAAAAGCTAGAAACTTTGATCCCTAGGGCGTAAGTTAGTACAAAGAGGTAAATTATGGAAATCCTGGTCTCAAATGACGATGGAATAGAATCGCCTGGCATTTTAAAACTCGCTGAAGCTCTCAAAGAATTGGGCAATGTGACCGTCGTGGCACCCCAATTTGAACGCTCTACCACTGGTCACAGCCTCACTCTCCATAAACCCTTGCGCTGCTACGAAGTGGCTCCAAATTACTACGCTGTCAGTGGAAGCCCCGCCGATTGCGTGTACATGGCCACTCGCCAGATCATGAAGAAAAAACCTGATATTGTGGTGAGTGGAATCAACCGCGGAGCAAACTTAGGCAATGATATCTATTATTCTGGAACTGTCGCTGCGGCTCGAGAAGGAGCCTATTTTGGGGCGAAATCTGTGGCTGTGAGTCTTTGCTTAGGACATCACTCAGAAATCGTTGAAATGAATTGGGACACAGCTGCTGGATTTATAAAACTTTTTGTGCCAATGGTCATGAAAAGAAATGTTCCGCTCAATCATATTATGAATGTGAACGTACCTAATATTAAGCCGTCTGAAATCAAAGGGATGAAAATTTCTAAACAAGGTCTCAGATATTACACAGACATGATCACGGATCGCGTGGATCCACGCAACCGTCATTACTATTGGCTCGGTGGAGAATACAAGGGTTTCGAAAATATTCCAGGAAGCGATTGCGTTCACGTGGATCAAGGATACATCAGCGTGACACCACTTAAAATTGATAGCACCGATTATGCACTTCTCGAGGAATTGAAATCTTGGGAAATCGCGCTCTCTTAATTTTATTTTTATTTTTAATTTCTGGTTGTGGGAGCAATCCTGTAAAAAATCACTCGGCGTCAAGTCGCGATGCAGTTTTTGTTCGACCCAAATATCCTATTCCTAACGCCTCTCCAACTCCGGTTTTAAATTTAGGCGAATCCGCTGCAAATGCGAGCGAAGATTCAACAAAATCCGAAGGCTTCATGCTCGCTTGGCCGCTAAAATCCCACCCTCGCATGAGTCGTGGATTTGACGAACACTTGAGAAAGCCACATGAAGGTTTGGATTTACCAGCTCCAAAAGGCACGAACATTTTAGCGGCGGCTGCGGGCCGCGTGATTTACGCCGGAAATGCTTTTCATGGTTACGGAAAAATGATTTTAGTGGATCACTCCTCAGGTAAAGAGCGTGATCAGTTTGCGAGTCTCTACGCCCACTGCTCGAAAATTCTGGTGAAGTCAGGGCAACTTGTAAAACTTGGTCAGGTGTTAGGGTTAGTTGGACGCACGGGCCATGCCAAAGGAACCCACTTGCATTTTGAAGTGCGGCTCAATCGTGCTCCTGTTGATCCGCTGAGATTTTTGCCTCAATAGATTTTGGTTTGATTTTATAGTTTGAGAAATTGCCGAAGCTTCGCGAGAGTCGGCTCAACCATCGTAACAAATCAACATCCCAAATGTCGGAATCAATTCCTAGAATCTAAATCGCAGCCAGAAAGCGAAGGTTCAAAATAGAGCAGCACAGAAACAAAAGGATAACGATTCATGAATTTACTGATCATTTTTACTTTGGCTAAATCTTTTTCATCACCAATTGTCATGTCTCCACGATTTCGTGAGAGTAAACTTTCAACGCGCATGTCTTTAATGATTCCGCGCAATCTTTTCATGAAGTGATCTTTTTGAGGAGTATTTGTGATATTCATGGATGAATATAAATCATACACATACAAAGGCAAATACCCGCGCTGGTACATCCAAGCTTTCAACGCATTTTTGTAACTGTCGAGCCAAAAACGAGTGTCACGCCTTTGAGCATTCCTTAAACCATCAAAAAAACCTTCGTTATAAACGATATTTTGGGATGCTTCATCCAAAGGAAGACTGTTTAAATTTTGATCTTTAAACTTCATCTTGCCTAAAGTGATATTTAAAGGTGTAGGAGCTTTTGCGGTTGCCTTGGATTGCTCTTCTTTTAAAAGTGAATTCATCACTCCGTAGTACTCTTGGCTCCATGCGAGCTCATCAGGCATAATTTCGGGAGTGTTCATTTGAAATTTATCTGCTTTAAATTGTTCGCAGAGAGTTTTCGCAAAAGCGATAGGACGCTTTTTCAAAATCCCGGCCCAGAAAGATTTTTCTTCTGCGCTATAAGGAAGTTTAGGAAGAAGTTCGAGCGCATGATCAAAATTTTTGAAACGCAAATCAAATGCAAACTGAACAAACTCGGGCATAAATTTGTAGCTGCGTCCAAAAGCAGTTTTGGCTTTTTTATCGTCATCCAAAATCACTGCTTTGAAAGCGTCACCCACTTTAGCCCTACTTTTTTCATCAAGCTGAATATGACTTTTTGAATTATCAGCAGTGTGACTTTTTTGAGCAGCGGCGATATTTTCCGGAATGTATGAAAGATTCAATGTGGAGGTGGGAGCAGCGTGACTTTGCGCTGAGGAAGTTGAACTGGCAGGAGCCTGAGGAGACACTTGCTTATGACCGCAGGAAGAAATCCAAATGCAGATGGCAAGGACACCGGCCGCAATCATTCGAAAATGGTTTGATCCCAATTTAATATTTGCGGGTCGATTCATTGGTGCCTCTTTGCTTACTTGTAAATTGACGTTGTGCCTTGATCTATTTTGTAGAAAAATGGCCCAATGCGCAAGCTAGAATTTAACTCTCTCGACAGTAATAACGCCTTTTATTGTTTCAAGTGCCTTCATGGCGCGATTCAATTGGGTGATATTTTTGATGTTCACGTCGAACTGACTGATAGCCTTATGATCTTTAGTGGCTCGCACTTGTGCCTGATGAATATTGATTCCCAGAGCTGTAAACGCCTCTGACATTTTTTGTAGCAGCCCGGGTTCATCCACGCAAACTATACGGATCTTAGCCACCCGCTCAGAATCTTCTTCCCTGGCCCACTCCACATCCACACGTCGCTCAGAATCTTTGTCATAAGCTTTTGAGCAATCGGCCAAATGAATGGTTATGCCGCGTCCCCGAGTGATAAATCCAACAATTGGGTCTCCTGGTATAGGACTACAACACTTTCCGAACCTCACTAGAATGTCATTCATGCCGTGGATTTTAATGGCAGACCTAGACCCCACCGCTTTTTGAACCGCAGATTTAAAAACTTTTTTGAGAAAAGTATCGGGTTCAGGCGCGGGCTGGGTGATTTTTAATTTTTCCGGAGCAACGATTTCAATAAGTTTTTCAGGGCTGATTCTGCCATAACCAACTCTTACAAAAACGTCGTTGATTTCTCCCAAGGCTAATTCTTTGAGAATTTTTTCTAAGGATGTGCCTTTGATATGATCAGCAATGTGAAGTGCATATTTTCTAAATGTTTTATCAATGATTTCTTTACCCAGTGAAACTGCACGGATGCGTTCTTCACTTTTGATTTGCGTGCGGATTTTATTTTTCGCGCGACTAGTAAACGCAACTTTCAACCAATCTTTAGTTGGCTTCTGATGTGGCGCCGTGATGATTTCAACGTTGTCGCCGTTTTTAAGCTTATGTTTCAGAGGAACAATCTTGCCATTGATTTTAGCGGCAACCGTTTTATGTCCCACCTCGGTGTGCACGCTGTAAGCAAAATCTAGCGGAGTCGCTCCATAAGGAAATTCAAGAACGTCCCCACGCGGAGTGAAAACGTAAATGTCGTTCGAAAATAAATCAGTTTTGATGCTTTCTAAAAATTCAGATGGATCCTGAAGTTGTTGATGTGTTTTGACCATTTGGTGCAGCCACTCAAACTTCTTCTCAGTCTCCTTATCCATCGCACCCTCTTTGTACTTCCAGTGGGCGGCAATGCCTTGCTCAGCGACTAGCTGCATGTCATGAGTGCGAATCTGAACTTCAATGCGTTCACTTCCCGGTCCTAAAACCGTAGTGTGCAAAGATTGATAATTGTTTGCCTTAGGCATGGCGATAAAATCTTTGAATCGGCCAGGAATAGGTTTCCAAATATTATGAACAATTCCCAGCACGCCGTAACATTGGACAACTGTGTCGACTAAAATTCTAAACGCGATGACGTCATAAACTTGTTCGTACTCAATATTGCTTTCCACCATTTTTTTGTAGATGGAATAGAAATGTTTGGGCCGCCCTTGAATTTGGAAATGAGTAATGCCTTCTTTGTGCATTTCTTTTTCTATTTCAGCATTCACCTCTTCTATATACTTCTCTCGCTCCTTTTTCTTTTTGGAAACTTTTTGCGCGAGAGAAAAATAAATGTCGGGTTTCAAATAACGAAGACTCAGATCCTCAAGTTCAATCTTCATCCATCCAATTCCCAGGCGATTAGCCAGCGGAGCGTAAATGTCCAAAGTTTCTTGAGCGATGGTGATCTGCTTATCAAGCGGCATAAATTGCAAAGTGCGCATGTTGTGCAGTCGATCAGAAAGTTTAACCAGAATAACTCTGATATCTCGACCCATGGCCACGATCATCTTCCGCACATTTTCAGATTGTTTTTCATGAGTATTTTTAATCGTCAGCTGGGAAATCTTTGTGACTCCATCGACAAGTTTTGCCACAGTCGGGCCAAAGTCTTTTTCGATATCAGCAAGTGTCGCCACGGTGTCTTCGACCGTGTCGTGAAGCAGTCCCGTGACAATGGAATCAATATCCATACGAAGCTCAGCTAGAACAGTAGCTACTCCAAGTGGATGCAAAATATAAGGATCGCCACTTCGGCGCATTTGACCTTGATGGGAGCGTAATGAAAACTGAAAGGCGTGTTCGAGACGATTAAGATCTGCTTGCGGATAATAGGAGGCAATCAAATCTTTAAGATGCTTTAGTGCTGCCTCGGGGGTTTTGAACTCGGTCTCATTTCGTTCCGATTGGGACATGGGAGACCTTTGGTCTTAACGAACCAATTCTTTTTGAATTTGTTCTTCTTGACTGCCTTCGGTATCATCGAGTTCGTACCAGACTTTGCCGGCAGCGACTTCGCGGAGAGACATAACAATAGATTTGTTATCTCTTGCCGAAACGAGGGCTAATGATCCGCGCATGATTTGCTTGGCTCTTTTAGAAACCAGCATAACAAGTGAGAATCGGTTATTAACTTTGGTCAAACAATCTTCAACGGTAATTCGTGCCATAGATAATTAGTAGCTGGATTACAGATCCTTTTCAACTAGATTCTTTAGTTCGAGATAGGATTCCTCTAACTTGGCATTCACTATTTTATATTTAAAGAACGTGGCTTCAAGGATCTCTTTTTCAGCATTCTTGATTCTTAAGTCAAAATTGTGAGTTCGGCCTTGATCTCTGACGGCAAGCCTCCTTTTAAGCTCATCAATGGAGGGCGGCAGAATGAACACTGTGAGTGAATCCGGATACTTAGAGAGCAATGTTCTAGCTCCTTGGACGTCTATATCAAAGATGATCGGATGTTTTGCCCCGAGCGCCGCTTCAATTTGGGAATAACTGATCCCGTAATCATTGCCATGAACGTGCGCCCATTCGATGAAATCGCCCTTGACTACTTTTTCCTCAAACTGCTCTTTGGAAACAAAGAAATAATCGATCCCATGTTTTTCTTGATTGCGAGGGGGTCTAGTCGTGTAGCTGATATTCTCGACAATTTCTGGATAGTCCTCGACAAGCTTTGCGCAGAGCGTGCTTTTCCCCGCTCCACTGGGAGCAGAAATAATAATTAAAGTGCTGCGGAGGGTACCGGGTATCTTACTCAATGTTTTGAACCTGTTCACGAATTTTTTCTACAACTGTTTTTGCTTCAATAACATCAAGAACAATGTCTAGCGCCTGAGTTTTGGAACTCATTGTGTTCACTTCTCGGTGGAATTCCTGAACCAAGAAATCCAATTTCTTACCTACGCTCTTATCTTCATTCATCGCTTTTTTAAAGCCAGCAATGTGAGACTTGAGACGAGCGATCTCTTCAGATATATCCGCCCTTTCAATTAGGAAAAGTGCCTCCTGATTGAGTCTGTGATCATCAAGCGCATACTCGCTAGACAGTTTCTTGATTTTTTTCTCGAGATTTTTTTTGAGACTTCCGTCAAAATCTGCTTTGCGAGCATCAACACTTTCACAAAAAGTGGCCAGACTTTCCAAAAGTTTAGAAAGCTCCCCACTCAGTTCGCGACCTTCGCGGTTGCGTTCTTCCACGCATTTTTCCACAGCAAGAGAAAGAGTCATTAAGATCAAATCTTTCTCTGAGTCTTCGATCTCTAAAAAATTTTCTTGAACTTGAAATATTTCTGGAACTCTTAAAATGGAGTCAATAGAAGGGGGCAGCTTGAGACTGAGTTCTTCGGCCACATGAGCCGCCGCTTTCCACCAACTTTTAGCTAGACCAAGATTTGGAATAACTTGCATCCCGCCTTCGATTTCCATGGCTAGCGACCGATTGATTTGAATATCGACATTCCCACGCTGAATTTTTGCGTGAATGATATTCTTCATTTCCGATTCAAAGCTTTGATAAATTTTTGGAGTGCGAAACTTTGGTTCAAAAAAACGACCATTCACAGTTTTGATCTGGATGACCACACTCATTTTTTTATTCTTTTGGGTGGCAGAGCCAAACCCGGTCATGCTTGTAATCATTATGATGTCCTTCTTTGGCGGGAGTATTTGAAATTTAAGGGTTTTTGTCAAGAATGCTTATTGAATCCTCCACGACATCTTGCTTATCGGGATCCATCCAATGAATTTCCAAATCTCGCTTGAACCAAGTGGCCTGGCGCTTTGCCAGTTGCAAAGTGTGAAGCGAAATGAGACCAGCCAATTCTCGTTCAGTACCAATATTACCGTTTAGAAATTCTAAAGCTTCTTTGTAACCCACCGCCTGCAGTGGGCGAATATCACGACCCCACTTAGCCACAAGGCCCTTCACTTCTGCAATCAGTCCATTCTTCATCATCACGGCAGATCTCTGAGCAATGGCCTCCCGCAATTTGTCTTTCTCTCGGCGCAGGCCAATTTTCAAAACTGAAAATGGAAAAGGCTCCGGCACGAACTTTCTTTTAATTTCCGAAAGAGTTTTTCCTTCGGACTGAATTATTTCCAGTGCTCTAATTATTCGGTATTGGTCATTGATATGAATTCTGGCGGCAGTTTCAGGATCAAGTTGCTTGAGTCTCAAATGAAGTTTTTCGAGACCTAGGGATTTGACTTCAGCAGCGAGCTTATGTTTCACAAAATCATTCGCAGGCGGAGCTTCAAACATTCCCTTGAGAAGCGCTTGCAAATAAAACCCGGTTCCTCCGCATAAGATAGAACCGGGTTCAAGAACTTCAAGAGCACGCCTCCGAAAGTCTCCCGCGGTGAAATTTTCATCAGGCTCGACTTCGTCAATCAAACGATGCTTCACCAATTCCAACTCATGTCTTGATGGCTTGGCAGTTCCGATATCGAATTCTTTGTAAACTTGCACACTGTCGAAATTTATAATTTCCGATTTAAATTTTCGCGCAAGAGCGAGCGCTAAACTGGTTTTTCCAGTGGCTGTAGACCCGCAGATAACAATGACCCGTCCATTTTTTTTCATACGATCCGCTTGAATAATTTTTCGAGATCATAAAGACTCAGCTGCACACTCACAGGTCTCCCGTGAGGACAGAAACTCGAAAAAGAATATTCCTCCATTTGATTTAGAAGCGCTTTCATTTCATCGTTACTCATGACTTTTCCGGCTCTGATCGCTCCATGACAACTCATGCTAGCCCAAATATCATGAATCACCTCTTGAATCGCTCCATGACTTCCATTTTCAGAAATCTGCTCACTCAATCTTTCAATCAAAGGCTTGAGTCCTGAGTCTGACAGAAAAGCCGGTCGCGTGGTGATAGCCAGAGTGTTAGTTCCACGTTGATGGAATTCAAATCCCCAACGCTCAAAATGCTCCTGCCACTGAGGAGACGTGATCACTTCGATTTGATCGGAATCAAGTTCAATGAGATCTTCAAAGAGTGAAGCTTGTTTTTCAATCTTATTTTGATTTTTCAATCGCTCAAATAAAACGCGCTCGTGGGCCGCATGCTGATCAATCATCACCAGGCCTTTAGGAGATTGAGTTAAAATGTAAGTGTTGGCAAGTTGACCAATCACCTGCAGCCCCGACCAAGTGCTGGTAGAAATTTTTGGCGTGTGAGTGGCGGAAGCCAACTGACTTTCAGCAGGAAAAATATCTGTTAAAGTTTCTGGAATAATTTGCGGAAAAACGGTGTCTTCGTCGAGCAAAAGTGGAGCGACTGTATAAGTGGGTACCACCATTGTTTTTTGATTGTACTGGATGGTCGTGTCTCGAACTAATTCCTGCTGTGTGTGCGCTTCATAGGGAGAAATTTTATCGTAGAAGCTAGCACCTAGTGATCCCGGTCCGAAAGAAACGGGATTAATTGATGATTCTAGCTTCTCAGTGAGTAGCTTTTGAATTTGTGAACTCACCAATCGAAAAACAGTAGAAGAACTCTGAAACTTCACCTGAAGTTTTGCGGGATGAACATTCACATCAACAAAATCTTTGGGAACTTTTAAGGAAACAACAGCTTGAGGAAACTGGTGATCCATCACCAAGTTTCGATATCCCTCCATGATTGCCTGAGAGATAAGTCGATCCTGAACCGGGCGCTCTTGAACAAAAACGTAAATCCCAATTTGCGTGGAAAGATTGAGTTTAGGGTGAACCAAAACAGCTTCAATTTCAAATCCGTCTAAATTTGTTTGGAGATAAAAACAATCAGACGATTGGACACCAAGGACATCACTGCAACGTTTTACAAAATCTTGCGCCGGATAGAAAAGAGTTTGCTTAGAATCTTGCTTGAGAGTGAGTGCCACTTTTGAATTGATTAAAGCAAAATTCTTAAAAACTTTTTTCAGCGCTGTGGTTTCTCCACCTGTCGATTTTAAAAATTTCTGTCGCGCGGGAACATTGTAAAAAAGATTCTTCACTTCGACCTGAGTGCCATTCAAAGGCGCAGAAGGTTGAATCTCACCTATGTTCCCACCGGTGACAGTGACTTTTGCACCCTTGGCGGAACCTGTGGGTGTGGAGGAAATAGAAAGTAGACTTACCGCCGCAATCGACGCCAGAGCCTCACCGCGAAAACCCATTGTAGATAACGCAAACAGATCCTCGACTCGCTCGATCTTACTTGTAGCGTGTCTTTGAAGCGCGAGGGAGAGTTCTTCTGCCACAATACCCTTACCATTGTCTGAGACACGAACTAGATTTTTGCCACCCTCCTCAAAAGTCACTTCGATCTTAGTCGCCCCACCGTCAATCGCATTCTCAAGGAGTTCCTTGAGTGCACTGGCTGGGCGCTCAATGACCTCGCCAGCGGCGATCTTATTGATGGTATTGTCGTCAAGAATTCTAATTGGCATACGACACTCATATTTCAGTATTTCCCTAAAATCTACGCAAAAAACTGCCGATACAGTCATGTGAGAAAAAATTGGAAAAAGTATTCTAACATTTCGAAATATATCGACTCTCAGTTCGTGAAAATAACACTACTATCCACGCTCATCTCCACTGTGATCCTCAGCTTTCAAAACTGTGGATCACAAGAGAGCACCCACCCCACCTCCTCGCCTTGGGCAGAAACTGCTCAAAGCATTAGTCCGGAGATAAATCCTGTGATTTTTCAGATCACCAATTACGGAGTGAACTCAACGGATCACCTTATCCACGTGGATTTGAATGGTATTTTTTCTGGAACAGACACAGTGGTTGTTGAATGTGAAAACAATGACGACTTAAAATTTAATATCGTAAACCAAACATCCCAGCAAATTCGCGTGAGCTTCGCCCCTTTGAATGACACTTGTTATTTCTCCGTGCAGGACGGCCCCAACAATAGCGACTTTCAAGCAGTGCTTTTGTCACTTTCACAAAACGCTTTGTTTATCACTTCGGTGATCGACAGTGGAATAAGTTCAGCAAACATGCTCTTGGAAAACGTCACTCTTTTAGGAAAATTCTCGGGATCAAACGATCTCGTAACGGCAGCATGTGACGGCCAAAGTTTTACTCCCGTGACAGCAGTTCGAAGCAACAGCGGCACCTCAATTCTTCTCACGATGCCCAGGCCGAAAAATTTTTATAGCTGCCATTTTGCGGTGAGTGGCAGTGGGGCACAAAGCCCAACCTACTCCGTTTTGATCATCAAAAAAATAAAGAATGGTGGTGTTGACCCGCAAAACACCTCACGGGTATCTGCGATTCTCACGGGAAATTTTGGAGGAACATTAGGCGGAGTTGCCGGTCAATCGAATTCCTTTGCTCAGGATCAAGTTTGGGAAAGTTGCGACGGCGCCGTTTTCTCAAAACTTACTAGTGCACTAGTGCTTGATGATGACGTGTCGCAAATTAATATTTTGCTTCCGAAGCCAGTGAGTTTTGGCACGTGCCAGTTTTATATTTCGGTAAATAATTATGAGAGCCCGATTTTTGTCATGACACCTCAATAAATATTGTTAAGGTTCGAATTCTTCCCAACTTTGATGTTTCCCGCGCCAAATCCTCAGCTTGACTTTAGGCAAAATGCCCTGACCGGGCTTTGTGTCTGGCGGATATTCCAAATAAGCATAAGTTGGCCGACTCATTCGGCCTAAACTTCCAGGATCAAAGCTGGTCACATCCGTCCATGTCCCGGTGTTCACGTACTGAGTGCCATCAGGATAATGACGATGCGTAGCTTCGTGATTATGTCCCATGATCAGTATTTTAGAATTTGTGCTCTTCAAAATTTCTGGAGCCATTTGTCGGAGCAGCGGTTTATTGATCAGTTGATAAATGATCTGAAATGTTTTTGAGTATCTTGTGAAGCGCAACGGGTGGGAAATAAATCTCATTTTAATAAAAAATCCTACGGCTCTCAATCCCTGACGTACCGTGAACCAAAAATCAAAAATCAGACCCCATCTTAAAAATTTACTGAACGGTACAACCTGAGAAATATAATACCGCTTTTCCTTAAGAGGAACTAAAAACCCGGCCACAAAAAAACTACCAAAAGGGTAATTCAAAATGGTTCTATCTTTACGATCCAAAAACATGTTGTCTGTATCAAAGTGATGGATGATTTCATACTGATGCCCGTGTTCCACTCGAACGCCGTCAAACTCGTAAGGGTAAAGTAAGAATTCTATTTCCGGACTGATACCCTCGTGAATGATGCGCCTGACTTCGGGCCACCAAACTCCAGCATCATGATTCCCCCAAATATATTTGATTGTGCGCTTTTTCTCACCCACAGTTGAATCTAAAAATTTACGCATAGCTTCTGTCACTCGTGGATGTCCCTTGAGGATGCGTTTGATTTTGTGCATCGCCACACTTTCCAAAATTTCGTACGGCGTGATCGTGCTGGAACTGGCCTGAAGAAGATCAAAGAAATCTCCGTTAATGATGAGCTCCACACTGTCATTTTCATAATTTCCCTCACTGTAATGCTTGAGAAATTCGACAAATTTGTCGTCCTTGCGAAAATCTTCCAAAGGATTTATGCCGCCATCAGGAAGCGTCGCCCCAGTGCCAAGATGACAGTCACTCACGATGATTTTTATGTGTCTCATACCCATGATTCTTCCAAAGTCGCAAGAGTTAAGCAAGCAGCTATTATAGCCGAGTTTTAGATTGACTTTTTTCGGACCCAAGACAAAATATGGGGGATCAAAGTTTTGAAATAATAAATCTCAAAAGCGAGGTTCGCAAATGTCTAAATTTACCGCAGTAGTATTTGTAGCACTAGTGATTTTGACTTCTTTA
Organism: Oligoflexia bacterium; assembly: GCA_043732305.1. GTDB lineage: Bacteria > Bdellovibrionota > Bdellovibrionia > JABDDW01 > JABDDW01 > JAYTHU01. Next base: position 3,206 of record JAYTHU010000010.1, on the reverse strand, counting down.
GGTGGTTTGGCTTCGGCACAATCGACCACCCCCATCCACCCAAGAAAAAAAGTAATCACCGCAACTCATGCCCAAAATGTAGTACCTCACTCCGTTTATGATCGCCATGGAACAACACCTTGGGATTTTTCGGGAATGCTAAGTCTCTATAGTCCAGGATTTGCAATCGGCGGTTTGGCAGCTTACCGTTTGACTGATAACTTGTTACCCAAAGTGGATCAAAGTCTAAGTGTTGAATCTGGAGTCAATGCCATCTTTGTGAATGATAATTATGGCGGCGCTAGTGTTTCCTATAGCTTGATCGAAATTCCAGTTCAAGCACGATGGGATTTTTATTTTGATCAAGGAAAATTTTTGGTCGGTCCTCGAGCTGGATTTAATTTCTTGGCTGGCTCTAGCAATGTTACTGTCAACGGCACAAGCTATAGCATCAACCGCGGTGGAGGAGTTTATTTTCAACTTGGAGCCTCAGGAATGTATTACTTTAATCCTCAATGGGCCGTTCGTGCGATTATTGAACTTGGTGGCTACACCACTCTCGCTCTTGGTTTGAATTACGCACTGTGAGATTTAAAATGGGGGATCAATGCTAAAATTTAATTCTGTTTTCTGGTCGAGTGCAAATATTAAGAAAGTAGCTTCTGTATTTGAGAAGCTTGGCTTCGATGTTTCACCTTCGGCTCGATACCCACAAAATCTTTCTGTGAGTTTCGGAAATGAAAGCATTGAGCTTGTGCCTTCAGAATCAGGTCCAACTTCCAATCAAATAGGAATCATACCCGACCAAGAAGGAATCACTGGGATCGAACTCGAGTCCGATGACATTGCCAACGATTACAAAGATTATCGAAAAGCAAAAGTAGATCTGGAAAAACCTCGCTCGGGTAGCAATCATGCGGAAGGCGCTCCTCTTTGGTACGGATTCCATTTACCTGACAGCATGACTCCTGACCTAAAAGCTTGGATAGTCATGGGCTCTGCAGATTATTACAAAAGTTTGGAAAATAAAATTCTTCCTCTTAAGCATCCGAACACTTGCTTTGGCATTGAAGCTCTTGCCGTCAACAGCACCCTTCCAGATGAGTTCACCACCAAGTGGTCTAGTGCCACGGGCCGTCCCAAAAGCAAATTCATATGGAATGAAGCTGGTCATAAAACTGAAGCTGGACGCTTGATGCTTGGTGGAAAATTTTTGGATGCGGTCAATGGCGCACGAATGCTCACACTTAAAGTCACAGACCTTGAATTCTGCAAAGAGCTTTGTCTCAAGGCTGGATTTAAAATTCAACCTTGTCACTCGCGTGATGGATTTTTGGTCGACATGGGTTCTGAAGGCGCAGGATTAACATTGCGCTTTGTTCGAACAGCGTGGACTAAATATATTCCACCCACTCGCGCTGACATTCCATTCTACAGACGCGAAGATAAGTTTCGTCCCCTCGGTGGCGCAGACACTTCAACACTGACTGCTATCGGCTTTGAGCCTCACTGGGAGTCATAAGTCTTTCTAATATAAATGGGAGCGATTACTCGTTCCCATTTACTCAAATCATTTTTAAATTTGGAGTTACTTTTTAGGATGAGCTGCTCTTTCAGCTTGTCCGCAAGCGTGTGCTGCGGCTTGCGTGATGCCAGTTACACCTGCGACAGTTTTTCCATGAGCAACAGGTACCACACAATCCATCCACAGACCCTTGCCATCTTTTTTATGTTCGCCTGGCTCGTAGCCAGCCTTCATACATACATCGGTCACACCGGCACATGCGGGAACGTCAGAGCCATCTTTTACGGCCAACGCGATCGAAGACGACAAAATCATTTGAGCGGCAACAGCTAGAAAAGCAACAGTAATAAATTTCCTCATGTTTTCTCCTTTTGTTTTATGAACATTTGCGATTATTAAGCGAACCATTTGTGTCTAGGCTTAAAGCTTACGTTCTATTGAAGTTTTCGCAAGCTTGATTTAGTTGTAGAGATTTAGGATCTTATGGCTCTGACCATGCCACCTTCTCAAAGATATAGACATTCCGCCAAAACTTTAGTGTATCGAATCTTGGCTGTGCTCAAATTGGGGATGTCTGCGACATAGCGTAATAAGATTTTTCAAAAGAAAATTACCCTGCCCTACGAGCGGAAATTAAATGTAACTTCCGGTTCGGATTTTTTCGAGGATAATTTTTTCCATCTTAATTGGATCTTTGGGATCGACGGAGAAAAAAGCTTGCTGCTCGCAACGTTGTTTTTCGCTGATAAGCCATTTGAGAATATCGACTAATTTTTTATTCTTCTTGTCCAAGAAAAATGGATCATTTTCCATTGCATCTTTGGCTTTTTTCAAAGACCGAGCTTCCACGGGATCATTTTCTTTTACATCATAGCAAAAGAGATCATACTTTTTTACGTCTTCAGGAAGCACGCCCAGAAATCTCACACTAGGTGCAGAGAAATCAGCATTACGAATAAGGCTGGCTGCAGAGCCTGCTTTTAATGTTCGGTAGATATTCTGAATAGTGTACGCGTCCAAATCTCCAAAGAAATACATTGGAATATTTAAATCTTCTTCAATCAGCTTGCACCATCCACGCACGCCATTTGATGGAACGCCCTGAGCACCCATCAAAATACAATTGTTACGTTTGGTGAACCCCATACTCACAAGTGTATTCGCGGTACCTTCAGATTCCACAATCAAACAAAAATCAATTTTCTTTTTCGAGCGCAATTTAAGCGCCTGAGGTTTATTCTTAGGCTGAAAAGGAGATGTCCCTAAAGTTCCTAAATCGACAACCGCTTTTTCACCATCTGGCAAACTTTCGGTCACGATCAACTGCTGAGAATAAGTTTGTCCACCGCGATCATTGGCAAAACAATTGAGCTCTTCACGATAAACCTGGAGCATGTCTCCAATAAAATCAATAACTGAATCACTTTCCGATTGATCATCAAAATCGAGAGGCTTGTTTTTTGTATCGCCTTTGATGAGACCTTTGCAGATGTAATACAATTCGCGCTTGGTATTGACTGCGCCAATATCTAAATTTCGCAATAAAATTTCCAATACAAAAACCACTCGCGCGAGTTTCTGAACTGACGACACATTGAGTTCGGTCCGGACCATTTTATCGCCAGGAGTTAAATATCCGACCTTAGGATTATAAAAAGAATTATCCAAAGAGCATTTCACAGCCTCAAGCACGGGACGTTTA
>JAYTHU010000009.1:0-19978 GCA_043732305.1 Oligoflexia bacterium | reverse complement strand
TAAACTTTTTCTTCAGAATAGTCGAAATGGAAAAGAAGAAAAGATTAACAGGATCATGAACCCTCTTCGGTCACCTTTACCCGTGAGTCAATACGTTTTTACCTAATTTTTTCATTTACCTAATTTTTTCATTTTACCGAATTGAATTTTACGAGTTTTACTGGTTGATACTACGAGTTCGCCGAAAAAATTTTGCGCTTCCGAACAATGAAAAGAGAGTTAACCGCAAAGTGAGATTTCTATTTCCCAGCAGAACAAGTGAATAATGACAAATGATTGAGCCCCAAATCGCGCTCTCCCGAGAAGAGCATTGCCGACTTCACCAAATCCCAGTTTTGAATTAAAAAGCTGAAAGCCAATGACCGAAGAGTGCATTAACGGCCACTGTCGGCAGCTTCGTCAACTTAGTTTTTTATTGCGACGTTTCTGGTGCATAAAATCTGAATACTTTTGTCTCGCCTGCTGGTGAATTTCCGAGTCCAAAAAGTTGCTAAGCTTAGTTAATTATGAGTTTAGATAAAATTTCAAATTTTGCCTTCGTCATCATTATTATGGCAGCATTGGCTGGGAACTTGAATCGGTCGAATCATTGTGTTCAAGTTGCAACAGTCAAATTCCTCTGGGAGTCGCGGGCTTCCGCCTGGTAGTCTGATTGATTAAAGTCAGTTCTGTATTTCTCAAACTGAAATATTTTAACTTGATTCGTTAAGCGAGAATAGGTCGTTCGTCGGGGTTCTAACAATTCGGTGGCAGGCTCATTGTCCGTTACAATGGGACAGCTCTCGAAAAGTTGTAATTTAAGAAGTTGTGTGGAGAATTCATAATCTTAGGTTATAGTTGAGGAAAGGGCACTAAATGACAAATCAAGTGATCGACCATTCAAAACAACATACTTTGAAAATGCGTATTCGTGAACGCGCGCTTGGTCAAAAAGCGGCGTTGATTTTGTCGACCGCTTCTTTGCATGCTGTGACTCTAGTTGCGAACCAATGGATCAATTCCAAATCTTCAAATTTAAATCAAAACGAACACTGTATTGCCAGTCCTAAGGCTTCTGATCTTCGCCGCAATATTCAATGGGGGCATGAGCTAGCCCGCCAGTTTTCTTTAGAAAAAGGCTTGTCGCACGCGGCATTGACAGAGCCTTTTAGCGATGCTTGCCCGTCAGACCTGCAGTCTGGCCTAGAGACTTACCAGCTTCTGGATGGCAAATGACTTTGTCGGGCAGGCGTGAATTAGGAACGATGCGCAAGGTCGATTGATGAGTTTTGATTTTATTTATTAGTAATACGCAAGTCTGGTTCGTTCTCAATTCCTGCGCGGGAGGTTATATGGGTTGCAAAGCTCTGATCACATTTGTACTTTTTTCTGGCCTTGGTTCGCTAATTTTCGTGAACTGTTCCTCTCCAAAAACCGATGGGGCCGTCGAAAGCGTGACCAATACAGACCCGGGTTTGATCCTCGTCAAACTGTCAGAAACTCCATATGAAATTGACTCGGGAAAATACAATGTACAAAATTTTCGGCTGATGACGGCATCGGGGCCGATTTATTTTCAATTTGTGGCCGCTTGCCCGACAACATGCCCTGCCGTTGTGGTTTCGCTACCATACACTGGGATCAGTTGGACCGGAGATCCAATGGATCTTGATTGGGCAGCTAAAGACCCAACTGGCCAAGGCATTTTAACAGCTGATATAAATGGACCTAACTACCTCCCTGGGTCGGGCGACGTCATCGCCTATTACCACAGTTCGATCCCCGATGCGGTGGGATTCGGTGGGGTCTTTTTAAACTCCGGTGTGTCTGCCGTTGTGGTTTACAACCGGTTTTACTTAGGACGCAAACTAAAGGACTATGCTCAGGATTACACGGAAGTGTTGAATCATCTCGCGGATCTTAAATTGATCGACACATCCCGGGTGGCTTCTATCGGCGCTTCACTTGGTGGTTTTGTGTCGTTGCACGCGTCTCGCAAGTCGGTGATTAAGCCGAAAGTAATCGTAGGAGTGACGCCGTTAATTGATCTCGAAAGTGAATTTGATTTTATGAGTACGGAGAGCACCCGGATAACTGCTAATCCAAGTTTACTAGCATTTGCCGAAAACTTTTTTCGATCCTATTTACGTCGTATGTCGGTAGCGCCTCTGAGCGACTTCACCTATTCTAAATTAGCTGTTGAAAACAAAACGTCTCAGATACTCGTAATTCATGACACATGGGACGCCGTGGTCCCGATTGCTCAATGGCAAAACCTGAGCGCCGCGCGCCCAGTTGATTCGTTTATCTTTCAACATGCGAGCCCAATCAATTTTAACACTTTTAAGATCGACCATGGGCAACCATCAGAAGGATATAGCAACAAAGCAGTCATGCCGATATACATGAGTTATATCTTAAGCCGATTGACGGATCCGGACGCGGATAAAAACATTTATTACTACTATAATGACTTTTTGACTACTCTTATCCAGGTCAAAGAGGCTAAAGACCGCGGACAAAAAATCGGCTGGATAAAAACTCTCATGACTGACCTGTGCACCCCTAACACAATTATGAAAGATATTTCTGCAACTTTCAGTCAAATCAGTGGAGCCCAATTCGTAGGTGGTGTTTTATTGAATGTTTGGAAAGCTCCAACCACTATCGATGGTGGCTGCGACTACCTATTAGCCCATCCCGATTTTTTTAACTGATGCTCGGGAGTTCCCATAGATATGGAGCGCGGACACTTGATGTAGACAACCAGACTCAATTGGTTCTAGCCTTTGCTCAACCAACTTCAATTTTTTTGCGGCGCCCACTTGTTCTTCAGCGAACCTATTGCGCAAATAGCGCATCGACTTCGGTGTTAATCCTGCTGCACGAGCAGCGTCTCGTTGGGGGATGCCTTCACTCAAAGCTAAAAGTGGCAGCCGCTTTAAACCATCTGGAAAATGACTGGCCTGCTCAGGAAGCTCTAATCTGTGTTTTTTAAATGTATCTTCGATTTCGTCTAGAATCTTAATTTTCTGTGCGTCCTTAGAATCCATATTACCTCCTTTGATGTTCCTAGAAATTTGGATCAACCAAGTTCATCAGATGATGAATGAAGTTCCTCTTATCGGAGGAATTTCAGAAGAAGACTTTAAGGCAGAACGGGATGGGTTAAATATCAAGGAAAGTATTTTACACGCCGTAGAGGTGGCGATGATTGACGAGGGTGAATCATTGCTTTCATGAGTTGTCCCGGAGGGATTCCCCTGTTAAACTCAGCTTGAACCGAACAACCATTCAGAATTATGATCAAAAATAAAAATTTCAAAATTAAATCCTTAATCCCATACAATAATTGCTAGATAACATCTGCAACCGCAAAAAACAAACTCTTACATATTTTGTCGCGAGCCTAATTTTTCAGTCTTGAAATCAAATCAGCATTCATTTGAGCAGCAGGGAAAACATCGGCAGTAACAGCCTTCTCTTTGACTTTAATTTCTTCAATGATGGCGTCGATCAATTTATTTAAAAACTTTTGTTTTTCCGCCGTGGTCATATTTTCTCGCACCAAACCACTCGATCCCAAAAAGGCACGAACTGGGTCGAGAGCCTGATGATAGGACTGCAATTCCTGAGAGCTCAATCCTTTATTTTGTTCAAAAAAAGATCTCGGCGATCCTGCAGGTTCGTTTATGAAGTTAACAGAGTACCCGTCCGTTGCCCTAAGCTGCTCAGTAGTATGTATATAAAAATTAATGGCTTCGGTATGGGCTCTTAGATTTTCTCCAGCAAGTACATCGACCGTGTCGGCAAAAAGTTCGGAGTAAGGCGAAACTAAATTTCTAAGTCGGAGACTTTGTCTTACTAAACTGTCTTTATTTGTGGGATCAAGAGTATAAGCCCAAACTGACTCATTGACCAAGTCGATGCTTTCCCGATCAGCCATAAGATGGCCCGTCAGAAATCGATTATCAATAAGTTTTTTAAGCTTTTGGGTTTGTTCATCATAATCAAGTCCTCGACTTCTCAATAATTGGGTAAAAATCGAATGACCATACTCATGTGAAAAAACCGTTTGAATAATTTCTTTTGGAACCCTGATTCCATGTTGATATCTATCAAGAGGTTTGAGAGTTACATTCAAAGAGATAATAATTCGGTTTCCTTTATAGAAAGTATCCTCAGGTCTGTCTCTACGATACCAAGAAAGTTGCATATTTTTATTTGTATTGAGACGAATAACAATATCGAGGTTTGAAGGCTTTCCGCCTTCAGGCACAAAATAATTTATTTTATCGAGACTAGATAAAAACCAAGGGATGCTTTGCTCCGCCTGTTCGAAAGTCCCAGGAATGCTTCGGTAGTTAATTTCGTCGGGTATCAGTAAATCATTCGTGATTTGTATTTTTTCTGCCGGAGTCGCAGGCCTTCTGATTCCGTGATATTCAATATGGAGGAGTTGTTCGTTCCTTTTTCCTCCGATGGTTCCATCTGAGAAATTTTTAAAGACAGTTTTGTATTCTACCCAATCAGCTAGTCCCTCAAGTTTCATGCTGCATAGTTCTGTGGCATAAGAAGGAATAGAGAATACAAGCGTGAATAATATATATAAAAATTTTCTGATTGTTGTCCCTGGACGAATTAGAATCATCAAAACCTCTTTTGCATGAAATATGCCACTCAAAAAATATTTCAAATTTGAACAAAATCAAATCCTTCTTTTCCTCAAAACGTACTAGTTCGAACTGGAGTAACTAATCATTTTGAAGGCCTGCTTCCGCGACTAATAAGGTAAAAGCTTGGACAAGAACGCAGGCATAGGTATCAGCCATTTTGGGTTCTGCTAAAACTTAGAATTTCACCACTGTTTAGGGACTTCAACTTCAATTTTTTTCTTACTCAGCGGGTCAATAAATTTTAAAGAACACGCATGTAAACCAAAAACAGTGGACGGCATCCCACCATACATCTCGTCACCCACGATAGGGCACCCTACTTTTGATAGCTGGGCTCTGATTTGATGAGTCCTACCAGTCAACAGATTAATTTTTGAATCAAATCCTGGAGCTCTAATTTCAATGACCCGCCCCAAATCAAAATCAATCGAATTTGTTGATAAAACTTCCAAACGGCACTCGTCATATTTCACCAGGCTAGGGTCTTCCGCTCTGGCTTGATTTACGGCCATTTCTTCTTGAGTGAAAATCTTTTTTGGGGCCCGTGCTTCAACAAACATAAAATGTTTAAGCAGCCCCTCCTCTGGCTTCATGATCGTCAGGGCTTGATAATTTTTTGCAACCTCTCGTCGAGCGATAAGGTCATTAAAAACAGCTTGATAGTCTTTGTTCTTTGCGAGCAGCACAACGCCTGAAGTAGGAACATCGAGTCGATGAGTAACAAAAAGTTTTTCGGCAAAACTAGCCGCAAGATTTTCAATTGCGTTATCTAATGTAGCGTGCATAGGCACCCCGCCGGGCTTATTTAGAATGACGAAATTTTCGTCTTCGAAAACGATCACGATCTTTGATTTATCGACAGTATAACGCTTCGGTTCAAGGTGCACCCTGATGATGTCGTCAGACTTGACGATGAAACTTCTGTCCATCACCCGGAATTTATTCACGTAAACAGATCCCATGAAGACCAATTCTTCTAATCTAGTCGCGGGAGTTTGACTTAGCTCATGCAGCATGCGCGCAATCAGCATCTCCGGAACTTGAGGGCCTTTAAAATGGGCGATGCGACCTTGTGGACTCCATGCGCCAAAACTTTTTTTATTCTCTGAATAAGACAAAAACTCTCCCAGGTGGACGGCTTCGGCAAACTATGCTCATATTATTTCCGATGGAAACTCTACAAACACAATTTGATGCCAGTTCAAGTGAAACGCAAGACAATCGTCAGGCTTTCGCCAAACTTATAGAACATTTAAAAGCCGCCTCTGACTATGTCGCTACCGGCGGTGGCCCGAGTCGAATCGAAGCCGTGAATAAGCACCGGGCTCGCGAGAAACTCACCGCGCGTGAGCGTATTGCGAAACTTTTGGATCCGGGAACTCCTTTCATGGAATTCAGCCGATTGGCCGCATGGGGCGTGTACGGCGACGAAGCTCCTGGTGCCGGCATTGTCACTGGCATTGGAGTGATCCACGGCCGAGAAGTCGTTGTTGTTGCCAATGATGCCACCGTCAAAGGCGGGACTTATTTTCCACTGACGGTTAAGAAACATTTGCGCGCCCAAGAGATAGCTCTAGAAAATGGTCTCCCCTGCTTTTATCTGGTGGATTCAGGTGGCGCATTTTTACCGATGCAAGATGAAGTGTTTCCTGACCGCGACCATTTCGGGGCGATCTTTTATAATCAAGCTCAAATGTCTGCTCGTGGAATTCCGCAAATCGCATGCGTGATGGGTTCGTGCACAGCTGGAGGAGCTTATATTCCGGCTATGTGCGATGAATCTGTGATCGTGAAAAAAAATGGAACAATATTTTTGGGTGGACCGCCATTAGTAAAAGCCGCCACTGGAGAAGTTGTCGACGCCGAAAGTTTGGGTGGAGCCACAGTGCATTGTCAAAAAAGTGGAGTGACGGATCACTTTGCTGAAAACGACGAGCACGCTTTAGAAATTTGCCGGAATATCGCTGAGACTTTGAATCGCAAACCTCTCTTGTCTTCAAACTTATCAATGAGCGCAATAGCCCCAGAAGATCCAATGTTTGATTCTTCTGACATCTACGGAATCATCCCGCACGATTCTCGAAAACCTTTCGATGTTAAAGAAATAATCGCGCGCATTGTTGACGGAAGTCGGTTTCAGGAATTCAAGCAACTTTACGGAACAACTTTGATTTGCGGATTCGCGCGAATTTTTGGCTTCCCCGTAGGGATTATTGCAAACAATGGGGTGCTTTTTAGTGAAAGCGCACTGAAAGCGACGCATTTTATCGAACTGTGCAATCAACGCCGGATCCCATTGGTGTTTTTGCAAAATGTGACTGGCTTCATGGTCGGTAAAAAATACGAAAACGAAGGCATCGCTAAAGACGGAGCTAAACTTGTCACCGCAGTGAGTACTGCAACAGTTCCGAAATTTACCATTGTGATCGGCGGAAGCTACGGCGCAGGAAATTACGGAATGTGCGGCAGAGCTTTCAGACCGCGACAACTTTGGATGTGGCCCAACGCACGCATCAGTGTCATGGGCGGAGAGCAAGCGGCCAATGTTTTGTTAACAGTGAAAATGGACCAATTGGCTGCGATGAAAAAAACGATGAGCCCCGCAGAGCAAGAACATTTCAAAAAACCAACTTTAGAAAAATACGAAAAAGAAAGCAGCGCTTACTATTCTACTGCTCGACTCTGGGATGATGGAATCATCGATCCCGTAGACACGCGCAAGGTTTTAGCTCTGGGATTATCCGCTGCTGCCAATAAAAATGATGCCGAAGCAAATTTCGGCATTTTCAGAATGTGAGTAGAAAGATGCCTAGAAAAACAGCAGTAACAGATCAAGTGTTGTTCGAGATAAAAAGCAAAGTTTTACACGTGACATTGAATCGCGGAGAAACTCACAATGCTCTCACTCCCGAAATTATGAAAGCCGTTGCGGCAGAAATGAATGCGATAAAAAAAGACAAATCCATTCGGGCAGTTTTCATTTCGGCAAATGGTCCAAGCTTCTGCGCCGGCGGAGATTTAAATTGGATGAGAAAATCTGTTAAATTTTCTCTAGCCCAAAACATGAAAGACGCCGAACAACTTTCCAAAATGTACGATGCCATATTTGATTGCCCCGTTCCCGTGCTGGCGCAAATCCATGGGAATGTGTTTGGCGGTGGCCTTGGTTTGATAGCTACCTGTGACATTGTGGCTGCAGATGAGAATACAAAATATTGTTTCAGTGAACTCAAAATTGGCGTTGTCCCAAGCATGATAGCACCTTACGTTTTAAGGAAAATGCCGGAGAAAGATGCCCGCCTGCTATTTTTAACGGCTGAAGTTTTTAAATCAGAAAAGGCAGTGGAAACAGGTCTGGTTCATTTTCAAGGTTCTAAAGAATTATGTGCGGAATTTATTAACTCTCGATTGGAAATGATTGTACAAAACGCTCCCGAGGGAACACGGATCACAAAAGAACTCATACACAAAGTAAAATCCTTCACACGCGTGCAATCCCGCGCTCTCAGTATCAAAACAATTGCACAAGTTCGAGTTTCTAAAGAAGGCCAAGAAGGACTGAATTCATTTTTTGAAAAACGAAGCCCGAGCTGGAAATAGACTAGGTAAAGTCAGAAGGATTCTGTGAAAGTCGCAATCAACAATCGAGGAGAAGTGGCCGTGCGAATAATTCGCAGTTGCCAAGAATTAGGTTTGAAAACTATTCTTCTTCACTCGACGCCAGATAAAAACACACTTGCATTCGACATGGCCGATGAAACAGTCGAGCTCTATGGACAAACACCATTAGAAACATATTTGAATATTCCGTTAGTGGTGAGCGCGATTCAAAAATCTGGAGCGACTCTAGTTCATCCCGGATTTGGTTTTTTAAGTGAGAACGCTCACTTCGTGAAAGCGCTTGAAGATTTGAGGAACATCACATTTATCGGACCCAATTCGAAAACAATTGAAATTGCGGGAAATAAAATTCTTGCTAAAGAACTTGCTCATAAAGCTGGTGTTCCTACAACTCCTGCTTACACGGGAAAAACCGATAATCCAAAACAGCTTTTAAGCGAAGTAAACCGAATTGGATATCCGTGCATCGTTAAAGCAGCCAGTGGCGGGGGCGGCAAAGGCATGAAGGTCGTCGCCAAAGACAAAGAACTTTTTGAAATGGTGGAATCGGCGCAAAGAGAAGCACTTGGCGCTTTCGGAAGTTCCGAAGTTTTTATCGAAAAATACATTCAACATCCTCGGCATATTGAAGTGCAAATCCTATGTGACAGGAAAGGAAACAATCTGCATTTCTATGAGCGAGAATGCAGCATTCAGCGGCGTCATCAAAAAATATTTGAGGAAACTCCCTCTCCTGGTTTGACTCCAGAACTTCGCGAAAAAATTTGTACAGCGGCGGTTAAGATAGCAACCGCAGCAAATTACACAAATGCAGGCACAGTTGAATTTTTATTAGAGCCGGGCGGAAATTTTTACTTCATGGAACTCAACACTCGTTTGCAAGTTGAACACACGGTGACCGAGCAAACATGCGGCGTCGATTTTGTGAAAATGCAAGTCGCGGTAGCACTAGGACAAGATCTTGGTCTGCGCCAAGAAGATATTTTTCCGCGGGGCCACGCGCTTGAAGTGCGGTTGTATGCTGAAGATCCAGCTCGCGAATTTTTACCAAGCACTGGAAAAATTCAGGCTCTAGATTTTCCAACTGGCCCATATCGCCGTTTTGATTTTGGTTACGGTCTGGGTCATGAAATCACGCCATTCTATGATCCTATGATTGGCAAAGTGATTACCTGGGCACCAACTCGAGAAGAAAACATTCAACGCATGCGCGCCACTCTGAGTGAGCTTGTTATTTTTGGAGTTCATACAAATATCGAATTTTTACAAGCCGTACTTGAAAATGGAAAATTCCAGCGTGGCAACCTCTCCACTTCGTTTTTAGAAGAAGAATTTAAAGGTGGGTTTATGTTGCCCGAATTGACTCGGGAGCAAAAAGCGTTTGCTCAAATGGCTGCCGCCGGTGGAGCCCCTTCGTCGTTAGGCATTTCGGAAAACTCACGAACAAAGGTTGGAAGTGGCGCGGCTTCTCCGTGGAAAGCTCGGTGGCCAAACCATGATTAAAAAATATCTACGGGTTGGTGATTTGATTTGGATTCATTTTGATGGAAGAACTTTCACCGAATCCACTCGATCAAAATCATCATACGGGAAAAAATCATCTAGTGAAAATTTAGCCACTGGAATAATTGAGTCGCCCATGCCGGGAAAAATTTTGAAAGTGAATGTAAAAATCGGAGATCAAGTTGTAGCCAAACAAACTGTTTGCATCATTGAAGCTATGAAAATGGAATACAGTCTCAAAGCGCCATTTGATGGCCGAGTAAAAGCGGTAGGAAAAGCTGCAGGACAGCAAGTACTTTTGGGTGAGAAAATTTTGGAGCTGGAGAAACTATGAAAAAACAAATCAAAATCGTCGAAGTTGGTCCACGTGATGGATTGCAAAACGAAAAAGAAATTCTCACAGTTGCTCAAAGAAAAAAATATATCGAGCTTCTAATGACTGCTGGTCACAAATATATTGAAGTAGGCGCATTTGTGCGAGCGGAAAAAATTCCACAAATGCAAGGGACCGATTTACTCTTTAAAGAGCTTTTTGCTTTACCTTTAAGCAAGCGAGCGGGAATCGATTTTTCGGCGCTTGTTCCTAACGCTAAAGGTTTCGAACAAGCTGTTGAAGCAGGAGTAAAATCGATTGTTGTGTTTACTGCCGCTAGCGAAAGTTTCAATATGAAAAATATTAATGCCAGTATCCAAGAAAGCTTGGATCGATTCAAAGATTTCATTCCTCAAGCGAAAAAATTGAAAATGCGTGTGCGCGGATACGTCTCTACTTGTTTTGGCTGCCCTTATGAAGGCGATGTGCCCGAGAAAAGAGTTTTGCAAGTCACAGAGAAATTACTGGCACTTGGCGTTTCTGAAGTCAGTTTTGGCGACACCATCGGCGTGGCCAATCCCAAACAAGTGAAGAGCCTTTCAAAAAAATTAATTACTCTTGCCGGTGTTTCAAAAATCGCTTTGCATTTTCATGATACTCGCGGAACTGCTCTGGCAAATATTCTAGAAGGCTTGGAATCGGGCATTCAAATATTTGATGCCTCAAGCGCTGGTTTAGGCGGATGCCCCTACGCGCCCGGTGCCGCCGGAAATGTCGCAACCGAAGACGTGCTGTACATGGTTCACGGAATGGGTTACAAAACGGGGGTTGATCTTGGCCTGAATGTCGATGCCAGCCGCTACATGGAAGCCTGTCTGCAACGTTCTCTCCCAAGCAAGTACTTGCAAGCAGCATTGAGTGCTGAGAAGGCGTAATATTTTATGTCGAAAAAATTTTTGAAGACGACAGCATTAACGACTTTGATTGCTCTTTGCATTACCCCTTCTGCCTTTTCTGACAATCCAACCCTTCCCTCACCTCCGCAATTTGTAGCCTTCGCATTTGACAATTGTGATGAGCCTGCATTTTGGCAGGAGACTTTGGATTTCTCTAAGCAGCTCAATGATAGCCCTCAAATGCGCGCGCAAAATCAAAGCATCCATTTCACATATTTCATGAGCGGTGTTTATTTCCTTACTCAACAAAACAAGCATCTCTACACGGGACCACACCATAATTCAGGAGCATCAGATATTGGATTTGCGCCCAACAGCAAATTTATTTCCGATCGCATCCAAGCTGTGAATAAATCGCTCGAAGAGGGCCAAGAAATTGGTTCGCACGCAGTTGGACATTTTGATGCGAGTCAATGGACAGAAGACGATTGGACCAATGAGTTCACCGCTTTTTACGATCTTATTAAAAACGTTTTTGTGAATAATAAAATGACTCCGGAGCCATTAAATCTTAATCTAAGTGAGATCAAAGGTTTTCGAACTCCCTACCTGAGTTACAGTGCAGGTCTTTGGCCGACGCTTAATAAATTCCATTACCGCTATGACACCAGCAAGACTTCCCAACCAAATTATTGGCCGCAAAAACTTAATGGCATTTGGAATTTCCCATTGGCAGAATTGACTATTGCGGGAACCGCCAAAAAAACTTTGTCCATGGACTACAACTTTTATGTTGCGCAATCGAGAGCCAAAGAAAATGTCGCTGATGCCGATGTTTTTACAAAGCAAATGTATGACACGTACATGTCTTACTTTGCCAGTAACTATAATGGCAACCGAGCACCGGTGCACATTGGTCATCACTTCAAACAAATGAATGGTGGAGCATACTGGCGAGCTATGAAAGCCTTCGCACAGACAGTTTGCGCTTTGCCTGAAGTTCAATGCGTGACTTATTCTAAACTCGCGGACTACATGGATTCACAAACACCTCAAGCATTGAACGCCTATTCCAAAGGCACATTTGTAAAACATCCGCAGATTAATTTGGGACAAGTGGAAAAATCGCTTCAGCTGAAACTTGACCTAATGGTCAATAAGAGCGGAAAAATCAGTATGGTCGTTGGTGGAAAAGACAAAGCAAACTCAGGCGTCACCTACAAATGGAAAGTTGAAAACCAAAACGTCACGGCGTTGGCTTATCTTGATGGCCGAGAAATTCTCAGTGCGACCCGGAAGGTCAGCACAGATCAAAACGGACACGTTAAAGCCTCAGACAAATTGGAAGATCGCGCACTCCTTGGCGATCTTCCTGAGGCTCACTAAACGCTGCTGAAAAATTAAACTGGAGAATTTAGCTCAGACGCTTTGGAAACTTTGTCTAACTTGTCCATTCGCTCGATCAATTTTTTATTTTCTTCAGAAAGTTTGTCCATCTTCTCGCGTATTTGCACAAATTCCTCTGGCTTCTTTAAATTTTTACGAATGCGCGAAGCAGCCCGGCGTGCAGTGGCTTTAAAATGTCCGTCGACAACTCTGTCTGCGGCATTTTCAAGAGCACCCACGGCACGACCATCTCGTCGCCCCACAAGTGCCGAGGCCGCCGCGTGACGAGCCCGAATAAACGGATCGTTCAAAGCTTCAACCAAAAATTCCCGCACTTCCGCCTTATCTAGTGCTTGCTCACTAAGACCGCTGATCGCGGCTAAACGTGAATATTTTGGGGCTCCATACTTAGCTCCCTCCATAAACAATTCTGTCGTGGAATCATCGTGGAGATGTTTTAAACCTGCATAAGACTGAGCGGAAATCAAATCATGCCAGCTTTCAATCTTGAGCGCTTTTTCCAAAATATTTTTAGCTTTTGGATGATTTGTCTTTCCAAGTGCTGCGACCGCAGCTCCGCGAACAAATATATTTTTCTCATTTTCGAAACGTTCAATGAGGGCCGTTCCAGATTTTTCATCTTTGAAATTTCCGAGAGCCGAACAAATCTTTGACCGAACTTTTGATTTCTTTTCCTCTTTGAGACAATTGATCAAAGCCAATTGGGCCGCAGGCATTTTAGTCGAACCCAAGGCAGTCGCAGCTTCCGCGCGAACTCCCCAAAAACTATCAGACTTCAACGCTTGAATTAAAATCTCAATACCTTCACTACTGGCTTCTTTTGCGAGAGTTTTCATGGCCCAGATTTTCGAAACCACATCTTCATCCGATTCAATCAGCACTTTCATCATCTCAACCGGTATTGCCATCTCGAAGCTCTTGAGCAGGTGATTACCGCGATCAAACACCGCATAAACAGGTTTTTGCTTCAGAGGAATATAAAATGTTTGTTCCTTTTCTTCTGTTTCGACAGGAAGCTTGAAATGAGTTTTATCAGCGAAGACAAAATCAATTTCACTACGAACGTGAAATAGCGAAGTCTCTTTGTCGACTTTTTGCTTTTGTTCCAATTTCACTTTTGCAAGTTTAGTTTTTTCGTCCCAGGACATCGTAAATTTGAATTCAGGAAAACCTGTTTTGTAAATCCACTGGTCGAAAAAAGGCTGGAGATTCTGACCCGATGAATTCTCTAAAGCTCTTTGAAAATCGACGGTCTCAACTGTTCCACCACGATGAGTTTCTAGATATCTTTTTGTGCCCGCCCAAAAGTCATCATCGCCAATATGACTTTTCAACGTTTGTAAAACTAAGCCCGCTTTTTGATAGGTGTGACGGTCCCAAATTTCTGCGGGATCCGTATAAAAATTTGTAACAATAGGGCGCCTGAATTCTGTATCTTCATCGAGATAAACATTCAAATCTTGATAGCGATAATATTCTGTTTCTGCGAGACCAAGATCACTCTCTTTGAAAGTGTATTCCATGAAAGTGGCCCAACCCTCATTGAGCCAACCATGAGACCAAGTTTTACATGTCACTAAATCACCAAACCATTGATGACCAAGTTCATGCGCCACCAAATCATCACTGGTGAAATCTTCTTCTATTTCGATTGGATGGAGCGTAGCGTCAGTCTGAGTGGTGGCAGAAGTGTTTTCCATTCCTCCAAAAACAAATTCAGCAGCAGCAATTTGCGTGTATTTTTCATACGGATAATCAACACCTATTTTTTGACTAAAAAGTTCCAGCATTTTCGGCGTCTTGCCAAAACTGATTTTTCCTTCTTGCTCCATTCCTTTCTCAACCAAATAAGTCACGGGCTTTCCGCGCCATTCGTCTTTGATTTCCGAGAATTTTCCAACCGTCAAGGTCACGAGGTAAGAGGGAATTAAAAACTGAGTTTTCCAGTGGAATGTAGTGGTTTTCCCACCTTTGACTTCAGAGTGCAAAGCGCCGTTACTAGTCGCAATATATCCAGCCGGCACTTCAACTTTAACATCATAGCTGCATTTAATTTTTGGTTCATCAAAACAGGGGAACCAATATCTCGCGTCGTCGTCTTGCCCTTGCGTCCAAACTTGGGTGGGACGTTTTGGATACTTCGCATCTGGTTTGATAAAGTAAATTCCAGCTTTAGGTTTTTGAGTGGAGTAAACGATTTTCAATTGGCCTTGATCCCCACGCAAAATCTTTGCGGGTAAGTTGACGGTCACATGCTCATTAGACACTGAAAATTTAGCCACTTGCCAATTTCCACGCTGGCCAAACTGGACGTCGTGAATATGCAGATCAACAGCATTTATTTTTACTAGATCAACTTCTTTAACCATGACCTTAAAATCAATCGTAGCCACACCGGACAATTCTTCTTTTTCAATATTTACACTCAAATCCAAAGACTCGTGAGTGGGAATAACTGGACGTTCTTCAGAATATTTTGTTTCCGCCCAAGGGAAAGTATAGCCGGGAGTTTTTGATCCGCCGCCATCATTTTCACTTTCTTTTTCTAAACGAGAAAAAAATCGATTGGCAGCACAGCCGCATCCTAAAAATTCTTTAATTGATTCCACTTAAAAAACTCCCTTACTCAGTAAATTGACATTTCTTTTTTTGAATATGTAGGCGTAGCGCACACGAGCAGTCATGATGTCTTTTTGATCAAAAATCAAAACTGTGTGTTCGATCTCAGATTGTCTTAAAGCGTGTTCGCGATCGGTCTCCAAAAGTTCAGTTCGAGCAACAAAATGTTTATCGCCCATGATCTCGCACTGGCAATCCTTGAGAATTAATTTTTCGCCATTTTCAGGTAGATGCCGTTTCCAGAGAGTCGCGATAGCAAATTCGCCGGCAGCAATGAGGCTCGCCGAACTCAGTGAAGGCGCTCTAAAATGAAGTTCCACTTGAGTCTCCGTGAGCTGAGTGATGTCCCAACCAAAAACTTTTGAAAGAGGATTTTGCCAAAGTCCCCAAACCCGGGAAGTCAAGCGGGGCGCCCACTTCTCAGCCTGGAGAAGCTTTTTCACAATCATGTTTTTGAGGGCATTTTGATTCATCATTTCGTCTCTAAAACTAGCTCCTCCCTTGTCTTAATGCAAATAACTTGATAAAAATCCCTTTCACTCGAATTTAAGCTCACGGGAGCAAAATATATAAGGAGCTACGATTATGATTTTGAAGTTTCACAAAGATGCCGCGCCGATTTTTTCAAATCAGGTGTTACAGATCGCGGCTCTTGGCGCATGGCAAGTTGTCACTCAAAAGCCTATGATCAAAGCCCTCGTTCCGATGAGTGATCCACGCTGGAATAAAAATATCGGCGTTTTTGTGACTCTCAAAATTGGCGGACAAACCCGCGGCTCGGTCGGACTGTTGGAATCGAGTACGACCCTTCAAGAAACACTATTTGATGCAGGACAATCCGCCGCCACTCATGATCACCGCTTCGAACCCGTGACCGAAGACGAAATTGAAATCTTAGGAATTGAAGTCACTCTCATTGAAGAAATGCACAAGGTGACAGAATCAGAACAAGTTAAAATTGGAACTAACGGCTTAGTGATTTCTCAAGGAGAGAAGCGCGCCGTTTTATTGCCGCACGTTGCTTTTGAAAGTGGTTGGACAAGCCAGCAATTTTTAGAAGCGACTTGCGAAAAGGCAGGACTCCCCGCCGATTCCTGGAAAGATCCTAATACTTTAGTTGAAATTTTCAGCTGCCAAATCTTTGAAGCACCAGTGCTCTACGACTTAATAATTGAATTTGTAAGCCCGACAAGCTTTAGTCATTAATAAAATCTGTTAATAGTTAATCGTTTGTAGATGCAAAAAAGTAAAGGCCCTTGTTTTCACAAGAGCCCATGCAATTCGTTTTGAAAATAACTATAAGCCGGATTCTGTCAAAGCCGTTTCCAGCCGTGATGATCATTCCTCTGTTCACGAAATTACTTTCGTGAATCTAGCGATCTTACCCGGAAGCCTCGCGCGGGTGACGCTTGGTTGTCGCTTCCCTATTTGATCTTGCTCCATGCAGAGTTTGGCTGTTTTCACTCCAGCAGCTCGTCCCAAAACTCCCGTTCCCGTTTTGGGGTCATAGCCCTGGACATTCTCTCTGTTCCACTGTTCCTCGCCTTGCGACGGGTGGTCGTTAACCACTGCACTACCCATTGGAGTCCGGACTTTCCTCGTGACACTTTCAATTGCTTAAAAGTGACGCGCGATCATCCATTATTTTCAATTCGAAATGTTTTATACCAGAAAAAGCATCTTGCCGCCACGAGTAAACTTCGCTAAAAGGTACTAGCCGGGGTCGCGCTCTAGAACGGAAGAACGCGGAAGAACGTACCAGGTTACTTTTTGTCCAGATATGCGTCATTTTGATGCAACTTGATTAATCAAAGGAGTTCAGATGAAATTTATAGTACTTGGAGCAATGATACTCTTAGCTAACTCGGCCTGCACCACCACCCGCGATGTACTTCCGGGAGCTGACGGGATAAACAGCGTGGAGCTCAAATCTTCTGATGATGAAGAAGGTCGGCACATGGCCATCGCAGAGGCCAAAAAATATTGCGAAGACAAGCAAAAGGAAGCCGTTTTCATCGATAACAAAACTGAATATAAGGGCACCATGGATGAGACCACCAAAAAAACTTTAAAAAAAGCCTCAACCGCAGCAGTGTTGATTGGCGGCATGGCCCAAGCTGGAAGCTGGGGTGCGGGTGATTACAACAATGACACAGGAAAAGTGATCGGCGGAGCCGGCGGAGTTGGCCACGTCATGCTTAATGACAACGATTACCAAACGAAATTGCACTTTAAATGCCAGTAAATTTATGACGCAAGTCTAGACAAAAAGGTAGCTGGTACTTTTTAGCGGTCTAAGGCGAGGTTGGCTAGGCGGTCGGCTTCGGAGTTTTGTTCTCTGGGGATATGTTCAAACTTAATTGTTTCGAAAGTTCGAGCGATTATTTTGGCCCGAGTATGGAGAGGAATAATCACTTCGGACTTTACTTTATACTGCCCGGTCATCTGACGAATCATCAACTGCGAATCAGCCCTTACCGTGACACTCTTCACGCCACTTCTTGAACAAAGATCCAAAGCTTCAATCATTCCCATGTACTCAGCAAAATTATTGGTTTGGTTGCCTAATTTTTCTGCACCCTCAGCCACTAATTCGCCTTTTTCATTCGTCACCACAAACCCAAATGATGCGGGACCAGGATTTCCCCGGCTCGCGCCGTCGGAATAAACAATAACTTTTGCTGGAAGTGATTTCATAAAAAGAAATTTAGCAGAATCCCACCGGCGTAGCCAAGCACCATTTCATAATCACGAAACGTACAGATGCCACCATTACCAGATCTCGAGAAGGGCGCGAAGGACGAACGAAAATCGAAGGAGCAGGCATAAGCCTGTGACCGAGAGTTTCGATAGTTCAACAAAGCCCTTCGAAGGGATATGGAAATGGTGGGCCCACCAGGATTCGAACCTGGGACTGCCCGGTTATGAGCCGGGAGCTCTAACCAGCTGAGCTATAGGCCCGTCGAAAAATGACGCAAAACTGAACCAAAAGGAACCTGGTACCCTGGGGTAGCAAGATCCATTTGGCACCCTTCTTTGATGGTACCTTTTACGGATACCAGCTTATCTTCTAGTTATCTATGAATGCTTTTAATTTTTTAGCGCGGCTAGGATGTCGAAGCTTACGAAGCGCTTTTGCTTCAATCTGTCGAATACGTTCGCGTGTGACATTAAAATCTTGGCCGACTTCTTCCAAAGTGTGATCCGATTCTTCGCCAATTCCGAAACGCATACGCAGAACTTTTTCTTCACGAGGTGTCAGGGTCGCAAGCACGCGACGAGTCTGCTCCGCAAGATTCAAATTGATAATAGCATCAGCAGGATTGATGACTTTTTTATCTTCGATGAAATCGCCAAGATGCGAATCTTCTTCTTCACCGACGGGAGTCTCAAGACTGATAGGTTCTTTTGCAATTTTTAAAACTTTACGGACTTTATCGATGGGCATTTCCATCTTCACTGCAATTTCTTCCGGTGTGGGCTCGCGGCCAATCTCTTGGACCAGGTACCGTGAAGTGCGAATGAGCTTATTGATCGTTTCGATCATGTGGACAGGAATACGAATGGTTCGAGCCTGATCCGCAATCGCGCGGGTGATCGCCTGTCTAATCCACCAAGTAGCATAGGTGGAAAATTTGTAACCTCGACGATACTCGAACTTATCAACGGCCTTCATGAGACCGATGTTTCCCTCTTGAATCAAATCTAAAAACTGCAATCCACGATTGGTGTATTTCTTAGCGATACTGACAACCAAGCGAAGATTGGCTTCAACTAATTCAGCTTTAGCTTTGTCAGCTTTACGTTGACCGCCCTCAATACCCCAATAGGTTTCTTTCATCCACAGATGATGCATCTGAGCTTCATCTTCAACCCGATTGATTCGATTTTGATAAGTTGTGAGCTGCTCAACCATGATTTCAAGAGCTTCAAAAGTGATATTGGTTTCACGCAAAAACTTAGCGCGATCTTTAGGATTAGCTTTCAAATTCTTATGAGACTCAAGCAAACCATTGAAATTTTCAGTTCGCGTGCGTTTCACACCCATGCGCATGTGATCATTCAACTGATTCATACGGGTCACTAAGTTTTTAAACTTTATAACAATGCGATCGATAGTTTTACGGTTAAAGCTGACGTCTTGAAAGTTTTTGAAAACTTCAGCTTTATTTTTATCCAGCTCGGCGTGAATTTGTTTTTTCACGTCAGGAGTCAGACCATGCTTGTTGAGTTGATCAAAAAACTTTTGTGACTTCTTTTTGTAGCTCTTCACGTGCCCAATGAGGGTGTGGATCTTTTCGATATATTCTTTTTCGTCATAAGTAGTGTCTTCGTCTTCTAATCCACGAAAAATACTTTTAACTTTGATACGACCTTTATCAAGTCGATCTCCGATACTGATCACTTCATCAGTACCAAGCGGTGAACTCAAAATAACTTTGAGAATTTCTAATTCGCCTTCTTCAATCTTTTTTGCAATCTCAACTTCGCCTTCGCGTGTGAGGAGACTGACACTACCCATTTTGCGTAAATAAAGTCGCACGGGATCGTTCCCTTTACCGGCTTCATCTTCTGCGTCATCGTCTTCGTCCTCTTCTTCTTCCTTATCGGTAGAAGCTTCGGTGGGCTCGGCTAAAAACTCTTCGCCCTTTGCATTTTTTTCTTTTTTGGAGGAATCCACCAGCTTGATGTTGTTCTCCTCGAGAGCAAGCATCAAAGCATCAAGAAGTTCGGCGGACATAATTTCTGCAGGCAAGAGATCATTGATTTCTTCGAAGGTCAAAAAGCCGCGAGATTTTCCAACGCTCAAAAAGCGTTTGATTTCTCCAGCAATTTTTTCCTGAGCTGCTTTGATTTCCGCTTCGCTAAGAGGTGCCATGTTAGGCATTTCAATCTCAGCCGTAGCTTCATCTTTCGCCGATTGCTTTTTGGAAATTTTTAAAACAGGTTTAGCTACAATTGAC
>JAYTHU010000008.1:0-2078 GCA_043732305.1 Oligoflexia bacterium | reverse complement strand
ACCCACCCGATGACAATACATATGCTCCTGAAAATTTAATTAAAAAATTGAATCGGACACTCGGATCTGTTTACACCAATCCTGCTAATCGAAGATACGGGCTCTATAAACTTCCGGGATATTTTACGAGCACGGACCCGAAGTACCGTTCGACTCAGAAATTTGTAATTAGCTTTAATGTCGAAATTACTTCAGACACTATTGTTCTAACTCGTTTAATCCAAATTCATGAAGGAGTGATTCCTGCGGTTAAGATTTTCAAAGACGCATTTCCTTCAAAAACAGATGTTCTTTCCGCTGCAAAGAAATATTTTGCTGGAATTAAGCAAGTAGAAAGATTTGACAGTGACCCTCAACTTCAGACCTTTCAATGGATACATGCTTACTTATCGGAATTTACCCGAACCGTTGGCAAACACTTCGAGGCAAAGCAGATTGCTATGTATGTGCTCGAAGACGATATTGATAAAGCAAGCGGCGAAGATCTCTTGGGAGATGTTCAAGAAAAGCTGAGCACTCACGTGAAAGAAAAATACGGCCTAACTTCAGGGGACCGGACTCCTTATTTTCAAGGTCAATTGCGTGTGAAGTTGCCTCCGACACCAGACGTTCGCAATGACATTGGAAAAGCAATTTTTCAATTCATCACTAAACATCAAGAATTTCTCAAGGCAAACTCTGGAACGAAATAAGCAATCAGGCTTCGTGTTCAACTTCGTTTTTTCGTTTGAGATGAGTCGCTCTTTTTTCTTCGTGCTTCGCTAAGAAAACTCCCCCAAGCACTCTTGAACACCACTGCCTGAAATCATCGATGAAACCAAATGCGGCAGGAACAACCACCAATGTCAAAAGCGTGGAACTCAACAGACCCCCGATAATTGCAATCCCCATACTGGTGCGAGATCTTGCTGCTTCACTCAAACCAAGTGCGACGGGAAGCATTCCCGCAATCAAAGCAATTGTTGTCATCAAGATAGGTCGGAGGCGTTTCTTCCCAGCTTGTAGAATGGCATCATTGCGAGATTTTCCTTGTTTGATTAGCTGCAAAGTGTAGTCGACCAACAAAATTGAATTCTTAGTCACTAGCCCTAGGAGCATTATCATTCCAATCATTGAAAATATATTTAGAGACTCATGGAATATAAATAATGCAAGCAATCCGCCGACCACCGCGAGTGGCAGCGCGAGCATAATCGTGAACGGAGTAACGAATGATTCATACAAACTTGAGAGAATCAAGAATACAAACACGACGGCAAGGCTCACAGCAATAAGCATGCTGACCTTGAGATCTTGAAAATCTTCGGCTTGCCCTTGAAATGTGTAAGTTATATTCGGCGGCATTTTTTCTTCCGCAATCAATCGCTCAGCTTCCTGTCTGATAGTTCCAAGAGCGCCGCCCGGTGCGATATCAGCTGACAACTGAATGCTGCGTGATCGATTGAGTCGAGTTATTTTGGACGGACCTTGGGTGAGCACGCCCTTTGAAATATTCGCGACCTTGATTAAACTCCCATTCACGTTAGGAACGTAAACGTCATTGAAGTTTGCACTGAGATCACGCTGGTCTTCTTTCAAGCGAACTCGAATATCGTATTCCTGACCATTCTCTCGAAATTTTCCAGCAACAATACCTTCCATGTGTCCACGCAACTCTTGTCCTGCGGTGACAGAAAGTACTCCATACTGTGCGGTCTTTTCCGGATCCAGCTGAACTTGATACTCAGGTTTGCCCAAGCGATAGTTTGTATCTGGATCTGCAATTCCAGGAATTTTTTTAAATTCTTCCGCCAGGTGATTGGTATGTTTAGAAAGTTCATCTAAATTGTCAGCACTAAAATTGACCATGAAAGATCTTTGATTTCCACCAACCGCATCCACATCACCAACTTGAGGATTAGAAGATGCAAATGGTTTTAAATCTGTACGCAAAATAGCTTTGAGCTCATTGGTTAGAAGTTTTCTAGATCTGTAATATGTGAGCGCCACATAGATGCTTGCTTTGTTTGATTCGCCAGCGCGATTTCCAATTGTGAGCGCAGTTCGAACTACTTCCCTATGTGACTTTATCACTTTGT
>JAYTHU010000007.1:0-2087 GCA_043732305.1 Oligoflexia bacterium | reverse complement strand
CGGAATAGCCTCAATTCCCATCAAAGATTTTAGGTTATGAGTTTTGGCATCTGACGATGCTAAATCATTTTCAAACGAGAGAAGAGACGGGTATTTTTAGGTGGTAGATCGGGAGGATCTCTCCTCTCAACCCCCAGTTCCCACCCGGCGTGCAGATTTCCCGCACCGGGCGGACGACTTTATCATTCACTAAAAAGCTGTGTTACCTAAAATAATTTGTGAACGATTTTAACCGAACAAGTCTTATTTCTGCCTTCGAAAAGTAAGAATTTCTCCCAACTAAAAGAACGCATCTGACTCCTCCGATTTAACCACTTGTAAACAATTTTCCTTGCCTCGTGTACGAATCTCTCTATCATTAAGATATTTGTGGATACCCCAAAATAGTTGAGATGCCCTTGAACTTTCGATATGTACGTCTTCCAAAAGGTAGCCAGTGGCATTCGATTTCTTTCTCGAATGCACCAGCTGCTCAGTGCGGTTAGCTTTTTGCAGAATCGAGTTTTATTCGTCCGAACTTTCGGGACAACATATCCCTTAAGCGAAAGACTTAAGTAAAACGTGAATCCTAGGAAATTAAAACTATGAGTTTCTTTTCCTTTTGAGAACCCGCTCCGAGAAAAACATGCAATTTTGCTCTTTTTCTCATTGAGTGACAATCCGCAGCGTTCTAACCGTTCCTTTAGCTTCTGTAGGACATACTCAGCCTCTGTCTTTGACTCCGTAACCACGACGAGATCGTCCGCAAAACGGACGGGCTTCGCGGTCCCGAAAACCTTTGACTTCTTCTCTCGATCGAACCAGTTGTCCAAGCAATAGTGTGCGTATATGTTTGACAGGATAGGTCCTAAAATCGAACCCTGGGGAACACCCCGAGTGCGCTCCTTAGCTCCCTCGCCTTCAGCATATCCGACCTTTAAAAATCTAGAAATGTAACGCAAAAACGCTTCATCCCTTATTCTCATCCGCAGGATTGCCATAAGCTTACTATGCTCTATCGAACCAAAATAATCCGCTAAGTCAACGTCCAGCACATATGCATTTTTCGAGTGAAAAAGTGAGTTGTGCAGGTTTTTGATTGCCATGTGGGGATTTTTCCCTGGACGGAACCCATAGGAAAAATCTTTAAAATTTGGCTCGTATATAGCGATAAGTATCCGTGAAAACATTGACTCGACTACCTTGTCCTCAGTGCAGGCAATTGAGATCGGCCGTGTAGTCCCATCATCTTTTGGTATTTCTACCTTTCTCATTGGTTTCGGCCGATAACTAAAGTCTTTCATGCTGAGAATAAGCTCTGATAAATTGCTATCTAAGTTCGCTCCGTACTCTTCTTTGGTAACACCATCCATTCCGACAGCCTTTCTTCCATCGAGCTCGGCAAAACAGGATGCAAGATTTGCTTTTGACACAAGTGGAATTAGATGGCTAAATTCACTCGCGCCGTCCGCCTTGCTGCGTTCAGCTATCATTTGCAATTTGGTTCTCAGAGGGACTTGACTTCGTTGCATCAATTTCTGTTTCCTTACAAATGGCAATAAAACCGCGGGCCCTTCCCCATGCACATGGCTCTCCCATGCTCGGAGTACTATGGCCTCGCTGACGCCCCCAATTGCTTTTCTGATCCCTCGCTTTTTACACTTGTTCTCAAATACTCATTCCATTGAGGCGCATGGGGGTTCTCTCACGTTCAACACAAAAACCTTCAGTGCATGCTGCTCTCAAAGACCCCGCCGGAGCCTGCCCACCATTCCTCGTTGACTGAGGGGCAGATATTGTCTTCCAAGTTAGCCACATCGTCGACCTCCGGTGGTACTATATCTCGGGGCTGTATCGCTTCAACCTTTCGGCTTGCGGCCTGCACTTCTAACTGTCTACGCTTAAGTCATCTTTGTTACCTCCGTGACTTCAAGACTCGTTTACGGGTCCGCGAGGACGGTTCCCGTTAGGGACTTTCACCCCGGTTTCTGCGCCGCCTCGTGACGCACGGCTAAAAATAGCCAGCCCGGAAAGTAAAATATCCTTCAATTGATAAATCGGTTTTTTGTTTACTTCGTCTTTCACCACGGAAAACGATGTCTTTACAA
>JAYTHU010000006.1:0-2089 GCA_043732305.1 Oligoflexia bacterium | reverse complement strand
CGTTTTTTAGAAAAGAGTTGCGATCAAGAGATGGGAAAACGCTCGAAAGGAAAGGAAGGGGAATGATAGTAGATTATTTTAAAACAGCAATCCCCGCTTCCTCTCCTTCAAGACTCGTCAAACGAATTTAAAAAAGAATTACACTCAAAAGATCCTTCCTCCCCACTCCCAACACCACTCAGCTTCTTGATCAGACCCATGTAGATCTCATACTCATTACATCTCTTACTACTTGCTTACTTGGCTTCTTTATCAAAGTCTATTCTAATTGCGTTCCGTCAAGACAAGGGCTACTCCCTTCCCAACTCTGGCTGGATGTGCGACTACAGAGATCCAAAAGAGCGACAAGATTGGCTGAATGGACTTGTTGAGCTAATTTCAGCTCTGACATCAGTGACACCAAGACTAACGCTGGAAGATGGAAAAGTCACGCTTTATTATTCATAAAATATATATTATTTCTATTACATTTGCAGTTTTTGTACGTCATTTCGCAAATTGAAAAATGCCGATAGCAAATATTCCGAGCCATTCAAATTCGCCGGCAATTCAGCTTTTTTATCAAGTGCATGGGAATGGCCCTATAAAACTGCTGTTTATTATGGGGCTTGGAGCTGACCATTTGTACTGAATTTCTTTAGTTTTTAATGCTAGATGCTGGGAATATCAAGAGAAGTACTGGCAGTGACTGGATCTGAATGACTGGAGTCTTTGGTTGTGTTGTGTTGGGTGGAAATGGAATGAAAGTTGAAGAAGAGATTGAACTACGCTACAAGGCTGGTGAGAAAGGCATGCTGTTGAGAGGAAGGAGAAGACTGACAAGAAGGAGAAAAGGATCTGGCATGCTTGTTGGAAAAGTGCAAGTGATCTAAAAAGAACAGGGGTCTGAAGAGTGTAGGGGGTAATATACATGTATTAGGGCCTAGCCCAATTCTACTTTGGGCATCCTTTGGTATGTGTATTACCTAAGAAACGTCATCCGCGGGTCAGGAGCATCATTGTCTTTGTCAAATTTTGCAAAAACGAGCCAAAATCGACGATTGGAGCTATATTCTCCTCCCCCTCCCCTCCTTCTTTTCCTCCTCCCCTTTTCCCTTTCTCTCCTCTCTCCCTGAGGATGTATATCTGTTGAGCAGAGAGAGAATCAAAAGTCCAGGAAGGAGTCTACAGCTACACAAGACAGGTAAAGTATTATTAGGATTTTAACAAAGTGATTAGGCTCAAGGAATACTGGCGAGCTTTTGTTGGTCTGGAAGCTGGTGAAGCGACAAAGGAAGGAAAGATACCTGATTGCCTGGAAAGCTGCTCGATCTCTTCTTCCTTTTTTTACTTGTCATGCTGCGTGATCCATTTGGAATCTTCGATGGAAGAAGTTTGAAAGTTTTGCAAAAGTTTCTTTGGCTGGAATGATCGTCTGCTGCAAGTGCTGGAGCGGCTAGATGCTGGCAAGAGATGGAGTGATATCCTGGAGGAGAGTGTCTGGAAGTGAAAGTAGAGAGTTTTAGAGAAAGTTTCAAAAGATGCTCTTGATCGATGTGGGTGGGAAGGGTGTCCTGCGAGCTAGATTGTTTTGAGAGCGATTGCGTGGGGCTAGTGATTTGTGTTGGACCCTGGCCGTGTTTTCGCGTTTTGGATGAATGTCCGCCGCTAGTCTCGCGATACGCCCGCTAAACGCTTAAATGACCGCCTTGCGATTTCCTTTCGATCCGTATACTTGCGACCTCTCAAATCGTTCTTGATCAAAAATGAGTTTTGGGAGCGTTCAAAGCAAAAGCCAACGCACGCCGCTCAAAAACGCCCTCCGCCGCATTTCCGGGAACTTCTCGACTGGATTCTGGACTCTCCGCCTCCGTCGTCGTTTACTCCGTTTTGTTCGATATTTCCAAAATGATGCCTTGATCTTTGGCGGCTCTTCAACCTCTCTAAATGACGCATTTTGGACGCTTGTTCTGCTCATGTAGTTGATGGCATCTGTTGATTTTGGAGTGGTTTGTGTGATTCTCTCTCAATTGAGATCAAGACGAGGTATGCAAGAAAGAGCTTGGGAGGTGAATGAATGGCGTGCGAGGAACGCGAGAAGGTGTTTTTA
>JAYTHU010000005.1:0-2101 GCA_043732305.1 Oligoflexia bacterium | reverse complement strand
CGTCGGGCCTAGCCTTGGAGTGGGGTGCAAAAACACCGTGATATCTGATGATGTGCATTCTGGGCGGTGGAACTAGGGCTGTCAGGCTAACTTTGGTCGAGGGTATCAATTTGCTTGATCAAATTGGTACCCTGAAAGATCTTGTAGAGAATTCGTGTTGAGTTATAGAATTGAGCTTGAGAAATAGTTTTAAGATATTTTAAAAATATGGGGCATATGGTGAAGAAAATGATAATTATTGTAAGTATCGCAGTGGCCTTGATTGGAGTTGTCGTGGGCTGTGCTCTTTGGAATAAGAGTTCTAAAAAAATAGCGACTGGAGGAGTCGATCCATCCCGAGTATTTTCTAATGCTCGAATGATTGAATTTTGTGTGGCACTTCAAGGCAATAATCTAAAAGCTGTACAAAAGGAAATTGCAGCTGGAATTGACGTTAACACGGTTGGTGATATGCCGAGTGGTAAGAGCATGACGCCGATCGTGTTTGCGGTACTCGCGCCAACAGTTGAACCATTGCGGGCCATTTTAGCAGCGGGTGCAAACCCCAACGTGATATATGATGGAAAAACTTCGCCGTTGTTTTTTGCAATATCCAAAATTAATCCTGAGTTCGTCAAAATTCTTCTTGATGCAAAAGCCAATCCCAATGGCCCGGCTCCGTCTGGCAGTTTGCTTGGGCATGGAATGATCAGTGGGCGGGATCCGGCAGTCAAAATGTTACTAGAAGCTGGTGCAGATCCCAACGGCACCCATGATGATGATTCCTTGCTGATCAATTCGGTCTATTGGGAGAAGCTTCGGTATATGCCTCTTTTGATCGAGAAAGGGGCCAACGTGAAGCCGGAAGAACTTGAGGAGCTTTGTAGTTACGGTGGCAGTATAGCGAAGAATCTTGATCGCAATGGTGAATACTTTCGCAATTACCAGGCCGCGTGGGACTACCTTGAGAAAAAGGGATTCACTCCGCCATGTGCGCGGGTGAAATAGGTTTATGATGCAGCCACTACTCGTCCTTTTTTTGTCGGAATTTTTTTTCACTCGGCTTTTGCGAGTTCAGGGACTGAACAATTTTTGAAGTCATGCTTCAAGAATTATGTCATCGCCGTATCAGGTTCAGGCAGCGCGAGCGAAGCAAAGGCCAAAGCAGTACGACAGCGCTGTCTTTCTGCGGACTTCAAAAAAAAGTGGGAAGGATTGATTCAGCAATCAGATGCCGATGCATTCATACTTGCACAAGACGCTCTCGATAGCTGGACCACCACTCAAACGATAAAAAATCTCGACGATAAAGATCGCTCTGCGGATGTCTTGTTGGGAAAAGGCGAAGAGGAGCGCTGCCTTAGCGTGACTTACTTAGACGAAAAATCAAGGCTAAGGATTTCGTCTGTGCGAAATTGTCCCAAGAAATGAAATCATCTCAGAAAAGCTAGCAAGCGGTTACACTGAGCGCAGGAAAGCGCGTCGACACTACTCTACTCATATTCTGAACTCCTTGGTAAATACTTTTAAATTTTTAACGCTAACCCGATATTTGATTCGAACAACCCAAACTTTTTCGCCTCATGCTTTAGTCTAAGGCCTTTAACAAAATGATTTGGCCCTTTATCGAATGTGTTTGATTAAAGAATTTTTCTTGCTAGAGTTATAGCATGATCAAACTCGTAATATTTATCTCGACCGCACTTTTTTCAATCTCGGCAATTGCCGATTTCTCAGTCTACACAAAAGTAAACGATAAAAAGACCTGCCAGTACAAAGAGACCAAGGGTGATGACAGCGGCCCTGACTCTTGTGAGTACATTTGCGATGGCCCTTTTGCCGGCGTTAAAACGAATGTATAGGGAATTTAAAGCATATAGTTGGCTCTGATTTGGGCTGAGTGCTGGGCTTATGGACTGATTCTGGTGGGTCCAAGTCACTTTTGGGAGTTAAAATCGCGATTAAGGCTGAGATTTTTCGTCTTAGTGGAGCAGGTTCTTGGAAAACCGGGAATTTTGAGCAAGGCTCTGCCATCTTGCGGTGATCCGCTCATCTCCGAGAAAGTACACATTGAGAGTTAGTTCAGATCCCACGCTGTCTGTGGCGGAGCACGGGCTGGGTG
>JAYTHU010000004.1:0-2131 GCA_043732305.1 Oligoflexia bacterium | reverse complement strand
CCTGTCCTCAATTCCACTGATGGCCTGCTTTGGCTCCAGTAGATCTCCCTCTTTTTCCAACAAGTCCGTCAGTGTGTTTTGATGATTCTTTTTCTGATTGGATAACTTCTCAAGCTTTTCGTTTACAAGTTGAGATGTGTTTGGACTTAGCGAGTTTTGAAGCTGGAATTTAAAAACACTTTCAATTTCTTCTTCAGTTTTTTTTAATGGCTGTCTCAGTTCTCTGGATCGCCTTTTTCACTCCAGAACTAGATACCTGACCCTTTGCAACGAGCGCCTTTCGCCATGGCCATTAGTTCTGAGAAAACTTCTCTCATCTTGGTCCCCGCTGCTGATCCTCATGAGATCGACATTGACCTCATAAAAGATACTTTAGCAACTCCTGAGCCAAGGCTATGAAGCGCTCCACCGATGGAGGCTAAGGGTCCGAATGCGTTTACATTTAACAAAATTTGTTGATTATAAACAGAGAAAGTTTTACCTGGCAAAACCAACGCATTTGCGTTGGTTTTCTAGCAACAAAATTTGTTTTGGCTTGGTAAATCTATGTTTATACTTTGGTATGTTCTATTTTTAGCTTCAATGCCTTACATAGCCTCAAAAACATTATCCGCTTGGGGGGGGATCTGTTAACGTCAGCGATGTCGAAATTTCCCCGAGAACTGATAGTCGCTAAAAAGTTAACCTCTTGGTAATCACTATCAGGTTAACAGCCAACATTTATAATGCGCTGCAATGTGCTTTCCGTTACTATCGCTAAACAAAACTAACGAGGTATTTATGAATAGAGCACATTTGATATTTTTTTCCGGCATGTTCTTGGCGAGCAACTTAGCCCTGGCGGAAACTGCTCCGACTATAAGTTGTGAGTTAGTTTACTCAAAGACCAAATCTGATGGAACAAACGAAGCCTTTTCTAGAGGAAACAATGTTTCCGTTGAACAAAATCAACTCGCGGATGAAAATCACGGCTTTATTATGACAGCACAATTAACACGCGAGTGTCCTCGTGGCATCGGTGTTCAATGCTCCAGTGACTACAAGCTTCTCGTCACCGTTACCCATGGTGAATCAAGTAGCCTGATAAATGTGAACATTAAGAACACCACTGGATTCGAGCGTTACTCGACCGCTCTCTCCGTTGGTACAGAGCAAGGTCTTGTAAATTGCGATCAAAATATTTAACCCAATTTCACAAAGGATTTTTATATGAAAAAAATAGTTTTATTATTTTTTATCGTGTCTGCATATTTACCGATTTCGGCTCATGCGGCAAATATAACCTGCAATCGCAGTTACGGATTCATGCCCCAGAAAGATGTCGTTCACGTTGTGGTCGAGGACAGTGGAGACTCTGAGTCCGAAGTGCTTGCCTGGGACACTTCAAAGGTAGTTGCATCGTTGGGAAAAGCGGGCACTTCTGGTGAGCGAACTTTGACTTTAAAAATTTCCTACAGCCCTCCGGACAATAATCATTTTAATATCTTTACGGCTTCATCGAGTGGTTTAGTTGAGAGTGGTGTGATGCTATCAACTAAAGGAGCTCTCTCTGGAACCGGCGTTTCCGTTTATTGCAAGGCTGAGTAATTGAAGGAAGTTCTACAAGAAAATTTAGACAACCCTTTGTACGGGATCAAATACCGGAGTTCATATGAAAATCATTTTTGTAATCGTATCTCTATTGGCTGCTTCGATTTCTCAAGCCTCATGCGACGAAGTCATTCGCGTCGGAGATCACGTTCAATATAACAAAATTTATTCAGCGACAGTGACCGCTCTTTACGGCAATGGACTTGCGATTATTTCCTATGACTTTGGAGGCGGCTCATCTAAAAATATTGAGATAGCTCGCCTCAGTAAAGCCAATTGTAACCCAACGAATCCATTAATTTCAGCGGGCAAAAGAGTTATCGAAAACTCGTCTGGCTTGAGTGGTGTAGTCATTGCCGTTTACGATAATGGAAATGCCTTAATGGACTACGATAGCGGTGGCAGTGCAAATGTCTATGTCTCTAATTTGACGATTCTCCCCCGTATTGACTCACGGGTAAAGGTGACCGAAGAGGGTTCATGATCCTGTTAATCTTTTCTTCTTTTCCATTTCGACTATTCTGAAGAAAAAGTTTAATTT
>JAYTHU010000003.1:0-2140 GCA_043732305.1 Oligoflexia bacterium | reverse complement strand
ATCTCATTGGTGGAAATGTTGATAATTTAACATCCGCTCGAACAGCCTTTAAAAATAAACTTAAACCGCTAACCCTTGATAGTGCCCGAAAATATCACCTCGTTCGGTAGGGCAGAATTCAGATCTCGGTTCTAGTATTAGCGGAGCTTGCTCCATAAATAAGTAAACTCTAAAGCCTTCATATGCACGCGCTGATTCAAATTCGCGGCGCCGCCGTGTCCACCTTCAATGTTTTCATAAAATAATGCAGGATGCCCTTGCTCTTCCATGCGAGCAGCCATTTTTCTAGCGTGAGCAGGATGGACTCGATCATCCTTAGTTGAAGTGGTAAAAAATGGTTCGGGGTAATGCACGCCTGGCTTCACATTTTGATAGGGCGAGAATGTTAATAAATTTGCGCACTGAATAGGATCTTTGGGATCGCCATATTCACCGACCCAACTGTCACCTGCAGGAAGTTCCGGATATCTAATCATGTCTAACAATGGGACTTCCACTAAAACTGCGTTAAACAATTCTGGGTGTTGAGTGAGGGCTACGCCAGTGAGAAGTCCACCGTTGCTCCCCCCTTGAATCCCTAAATGTCGAGGCGATGTGACCTTCGTTGCAATTAAATCTTTCGCGACGGCGGCGAAATCATCATAAGCATTTTGCCTTTTTAATTTCATGGCTGCTTGATGCCACTGCGGACCAAACTCTCCTCCGCCTCTGATATTTGCAACAGCGTATGCCCCGCCCTGTTCCAGCCAAACTTTTCCGATGCTGTCCAAATAATAAGGAGTCATTGAAATTTCAAAGCCACCATATCCATATAGAACTGTGGGGGTATTGCTGTTGAGAGCCAAGCCCTTTTTCTTGATTAAAAAGTAAGGTATTGGAGTGCCATCTTTGCTGGGCACCCAGTTCTGAGTGACTTCGAAGTGAGAGGCATCAAATCTCGCGGGCGCTGACTTTAACAAATCTAGTTTATATGAGGAATCATCAATAAGATATTGGCTCGGTGGGGTGAGAAAATCAGTGTAAGTCAGAAGGCTTGAAGAAAGTGGATCTTCGTCTTCATTGCGAGCTGAAAATGAGATCACGCCGGTGTCAGGAAATGGTAAGACTGTGCTTTGCCAACTGCCCTTTTCATCTCGGACAAATTTTAAAACTTTTCCTTTAATGTCGTCAGTGATGCCTACGTACACAAATTTCTTATGCACATCGATATCATCAATAGCCTGATGGCTGTTCGCGGAAAAAATAACTTCGCAGCCTTCAAGAGACAAAGCGTTCAATTCGAATCGAATCAGGGAGTTTGAGGGGATAGTTCTTGTTTTTAAAACAAGAACATTTTTCAACTGAGCGTACACGTAGGCGTCCTCAATAGAACTTATGACGGCCGTTGTTGGTAAAGGAAGTTTTCTCAAAGAATAATCTGCTTGTTGGAATGAATATTCAGTGTTGAAGAAATCGAGTCCTCGAGTAAAAACCACGCGTTTCAAATCGCTGTCACGCATAACAGCGACACTTGCCGAAACATCAGTTTGCAACCCTTCGAAAACTTTAACCGCACTCGCCAGAGGTGTGCCACGGGTCCAAAGTTTTAAGATTCGTGTGTAGCCAGAGTTTGTCATGGAACCGGGACCAAAATCTGTCCCAATATAAATATGGTTCTCATCGAGTGGTGCAGTAGAGGATTTCGCTTCAGGGACATTGAATCCGTTAGCAATAAATTGTTTGGTGGATTCGTCAAACTCTCTCACCACAACCGCATCACCACCACCACTCGATAAACTGACCAGATATCGATTAGATGTCTTATCCATTCGAATTCGACCGTGATAAACCCAAGTTTTGCCTTCGGCTTTTGAAAGTTGATCGATATCAAGAATCGTCTCCCAAACGGGCTGTGACTTTCTATATTCGGCCATGGTCGTTCGACGAAGAATCCCCTGCACGTGCGTCTCATCTTGCCAAAAATTATAGAAAAACCCCTCTCTCATCGCTGAAAACGGAACACGGTCTTTCGCCAGAATAATATCGTTTAATTCTTTGTGAATTTGTTTGTAGTTGGGATTGGTTTCAAGCTTTGCTACTGACTTCGCGTTCTGCTGGCTGACCCATCCCATTGACTGAGCGCCATCACGATCTTCGAGCC
>JAYTHU010000002.1:0-2149 GCA_043732305.1 Oligoflexia bacterium | reverse complement strand
TTCGCCAGTTTCAAACACTTTCTTTAACATATCATTATAGGGCTGGCCTGCCATTTCGGGTAAAGCATCAAGAAACGACTTACCCAGCAGTTCGCGGTCTTCGAAGATTAATTGGTAGTTAGGATTTACCATCTCAAATATTAATTCTGAACCCTGCCACAAGGCCATAGCTGCGGGTGATTATTTGAATATAGTCTCAAGTTTATGGCTTTCGAATTGAAGTTGGAACTGAGTAACTTTGCGCATCGTAATGTCGATCGAAGTCCCGTAAAAAAAAATGGGCGTCCCCTCATTGGAGCAAACCACAATTCCTTGAGCCTCAATCCAGATAATTCTACCATCCGGTCGAACCACGCGGTACTCAGCAAAAAATGGAGCTTTATCGCTTATGGATTTTTCAAACAGCTGAGTAGCTGTTTCGCGATCGTCCAAATGAATTCTGGCAATTGCTTCTTGAAGCGAACCCTCATAATTTATTCCCCAGTCGTTTTGCATTTGATCACTGAAGGTCCCCAAATTTTTTTCGATATCCCAATTAAAAAATCCGACTTTTGCCACGCGCACGGTGATGGAAAGCTGTTCTTGGTTTTTTAAAAGCTTAGC
This sequence comes from Oligoflexia bacterium, assembly GCA_043732305.1. Taxonomy (GTDB): domain Bacteria; phylum Bdellovibrionota; class Bdellovibrionia; order JABDDW01; family JABDDW01; genus JAYTHU01. Next base: position 1,546 of record JAYTHU010000002.1, on the reverse strand, counting down.
TTCGCTTTCTTCAAGTTTTACTCGAGCGCTTATCTGATCAGTTACATCAGTTATTAATGCTACAATTCCTGTTATTTTTTCTGAAGCATCACGTAAGGGTTGATAGATCAAATCAAGGTAAAACTTCCTAATTTCCCCATCCGGCTGAAGTAGATCAATTGGTACTTCACTGCCGATGTACGGTTTTCCGGTTTGATAAACATCATCTAGCAATTTTCCGAAGCCCTGTTCGACGGCTTCAGGAACAGCCGCGCGGACCGATTTACCGACAAGATCTTGTCGTCCTCCAAAAAACTGAGAAAGGTAGGTCGGGTTTGCCATCGTAAATATATGATCAGGTCCTTCAAATACGGCTATCGCGCTTGGCGCCTGCGCGAATACTGCAGAAAGCTTTGCGCGTTCTTGCTCGGCGATTCGCTTCATTTGCTCGAGCAGTTCTTGGCTTCGTAAAAGATGTGCTGCGCTATTTTCCAGATTTTTCCGAGCTATAACCTGCTCAGTGACATCATTGTGAAAAGCCAAAATGGCCGTGATTTTCCCCTCAGAATCTAGAATCGGATTATAACCGAAGTTGATAAAGCTTTCGCGAACTTCACCCTCGATATCGATAAGTGGGACGGAAGCTTCTATCCCAACATAGGGTTCGCCTGTTAAATAGACGCGGTCGAGAACTTCGAAAAAGGGACCGACTTCGGCTTCGGTAAAGGCGTCGCGCACTTTTTTCCCAATGACTTTCCGGCCCGCAAGCTTGTCGTACTGCGGGTTTGACAAAGTGAAGATATGATCTGGTCCATCAAGGACGCATATTGCAATTGGAGCTTGCATGAAAAATGCAAAAAGTTCTTTGCGATCACGCTCGATTTCTCGCCGTTGATTTTTCTCACTTTTGAGCTCAACCTCCGCATACCGAGCAGCGGCCTTTCGAATTCCTCTGTCCATGAATTCGTGTATAATTTTGATGGCCTCGGTACTCAAGGGAGCTTCTACTTCCAGGAATTCTATTAAAGTAGCTCGAAGTATTTGGTACTCATAAATTAGTTGATCAAGAGTGTAAGCTTTCAAGTCTGAACGCTCTTCGCCATGGTCACAAGCGACTTTGGAACTTGCTTCGCAGTCGGTTTTAAAGTCAGGACTAATTGTTAAAATCATCTGATCTATGAATTTAGGAATTTCATTGAGAAAGGCAGGATGGCTTTGAAGTTTCGCTGCAAGTACTTTTTCACGGCATTGCGATTCCCATGCTTGAAGGATATCCTTTTTGAGCCGGAAAAGAAGTGCGGCTGTATCTGACAGTCCTAAACTTTCAGAGTTGGCGTTTGGCGTAAGAATGTCGTCGTTGGATCCCTTTGACATTTGAACCTCGATTAGGCTGCTACAATCTAATAAATTTCTTTCTAAATCAATAAGTTAAGCAGGTATGTAATTTTAGCATCATCAATTAAACCCACGGGCTAGTTGCCTGCGTGACTCTTTCTAGCGACATACGCCAAATAAATTGCGATAAACATAGGAACGAAGAATCCCTGATATTTAAAGCGAGAATAGA
>JAYTHU010000001.1:0-7496 GCA_043732305.1 Oligoflexia bacterium | reverse complement strand
TATTACCGTCTTCAATTAGGGCGATTCCAAGCACTGAAATTTCAAGATGTTGTGGATTCTAAACCTCCTGGTTCTTTAATCCCGTCGGAGAAAACGGTAATAAGACTCTTCTGATTTCTCTCTATCATTTATTCCTGCAAGCAAAGGCAACGCTTTTTCAAACTGCTTGGTATTCAAATAAATAGCAGAAAGTCGTTTAGAGGCTTCAATCCATCTCGCACCTTTTGGATTTAACACATACTTTTCTAAGATAGCCACATAGTCGGCACGGTATTTATTTTCATCTTGGCGAAAGAGTTCATCCACGGCAGATAAAAGCTCTACATTTGCACGGTCATGAATGGCGAGCAGCTCAGGATCAGAAATAATTTTATTAGACTCTTCGTACACGCATTTTAGATCTTTCTGATCAACACAGACTTCCAGCCAAAGCTGATTGATTGCAATCTTGGCTTTGGATTTTGGAAAATATTTTTCATGAAATATAAAGAGACCCTCAAGCGCGAGTGCTAATTTTGATTTCTCTAACTTCTCTATGTTTTTAATGCGGCCAGAATAGGTGTCAATGAATGAACGAATGAGAGATTGAACTTCATTCTCCAAATCAGAACCAATGTTTTTAATAACTTCGTCTTTTTCAGTCGCCGGCATAGCAACAAACATAGTTCTCAGTTTTTCAAAAATTCCATATTGGGAGGCAGAAGCAAACTCAAATTTATTATTTCGAATTTCATCTAGCCACAAATTAACTTTCTTACTTGGGATTTTTTCTAGCTGTAAAATTGTCAGAAAAATCTTCTGGATTCCATCCGAGTGTTTTTGATGGCGTAGAGTCAAATAAGCACTAGTGAGAAATATCAATCTAGCGTTGTCATTGGTGCTAAAAATACTGTCAGAAAATGCGAGAATTTCTGACTCTGTCTTGTATTGAGTCATGATGTAAGCCAAATCTTTATTAGCATCTACACCAAATTCTCCTGCTGTGCGATCTTTAGCGAGCTCAATGAAGAGAGCCTGACATTTTGCAATATCGCGAAGATTCCAGTAGGCCCAAGCCGTCTTATATTTCGCGAGCGCTTTTTCCTTAGGCACCATGCGTGTATAAAACCGGCGGTAATAATCAATTGCGATTTTATATTGCTCACGATCGAAATAATATTCGCCTAAAAATAGTGAAACACCAACGCAATATTTGGCACGGGGAAATATACCAATAGCTTTATTCATGTATTCAACTGACTTGTCATCTTGATTTGAACTTGAGTACGCCATGCCTGCAATGTAGTAGGCGTAAGATTGGTCCTGCGCGCTGATCTTGGGCTCTTTAATTATCACATTCATGTCATTGATTGTGTTTAGAAGAGCATTTTGCTCTTCAATTGAAATGGCATTGGAATTTTTAGCGCGAAGTCTGATAACTCTGGCATATTGCAAATAAAGAATGCCTTTATTGAATAAAAGTTTTCTTCGGCGATCTGTATTTTTTTCTTTCGTGAGTAAAGTGTTGATCGCCCGAACGCGCTCCATCGCAGTTTTTTCGTCAGTCAGGTCACCAGTAGGTGGTTTAAATGTCGACTTAGCGGGCTTACTCCCCGAAAGATTTGATTTCTCGGGAGTAACGATCGGTTGAGTTTTAAAACTCGAAGTGTCAAATTGATTTTTGTCTTCGGTCTTAAGTTTAAGTGAAGGATCATTATCCTTCGCTTGAGCTGAAGGGAAAATGAGAAGACTCGCGATTAGAGTTTTTGTGATCCGCGTGAACATTGGCTGTCTCCGATAAACAAGTGATATCCAAACTCATCCAACCAATCTTCCCCGTCTTCCACTGGCCAAAATTCTAACCCTGCTTTTGAAAGTTCTTTAGGAGTGGGAAGTTTCTCGATCGTAGGCATGTCTTCCTTAGTGGTAGAAAATGAAAGAGTCGAATAGGCGACCACAAGATCCAGTTCATCTTGAAGTCGTTTATGATTAGCCTCAAAAGAATGTTTGAGTGCATCTACTAATTTAGTTTTTTCTTGAGTGCGATCTTGAGGAGAAACAAATCCCGATCCCACTTCTCGGTCTTGCTTGATGAGTTGCAAAAGAGCGATCGTGTCGAAATCATTTTTGGCCCAATCTTTATAAGTGTAACTGCCGCTTTTCAAACGACTTTGAAAATCTTTTACTAACGTGATGACGTGCTTTAAATCTTCTTCACGACATAATTTTTTGTAAATGTAAACCTGGATCAAGTAACTTTCGGGTTCGATGTAATTAGAAAAATAAGAAGAGTATTGAGAAGCAATGGCACCGTTAGCCACGTCCATACGTCCCGCTCGAAAAGCGGCCCACATTTTTTCGAAGAAAACTTTTCTAAGTTGCGGATAGAGAGGCCCTACCCATCCGTAAACCGTGAGGGCTTCAGTGAATCTGCCAGCACCATAGAGCGCCCGAGCCATGTCATGAACAACATCCTGATAAAAAAAGAAATTTTGCTTTTGTTTAAAGTCAGGACTTTTCTTAACGGTCGTTGCGACTTGTTGATAAAGCTCAAACGCTTTCTCAAACTCTTTCGAAAGCATGAGTTCATCAGCCCTACTCATCTGGGCTTCAACATCCTGAAAACGTTTCTCCGAAGTTGGAACAAGTTTGGGTCTTATTTTATCCCATGCACGGAGCAAATCCCAACCCACTCCAGGCCTACGAGAATAAATATCATGAAGCTTGCTCCATGTGGTGAGATCAAGTTTTTGAGTGAGCAGGTTTCGGCCAATGATTCTAAGTCCGAGGTCGTCACCTGATTTTTCCATCTCACTAGCGGTCCTAGTTAAATCTCTTTTATTATATTTTTCGGGAAACGCATTAGCCACGCTCATAAGGAAAAAAGCCGAAAGAAAAGCAACTTTTCTATTTAGCATCGGCTACCTTGGCTTCTTTTTCCCCTTCTGCAATGAAGAGCAGAGATTGAAATCCGTTTGCACGGTAAACGCTTATGACATCAAAGAGCATTTGATAAGGAAGATCGCGATCGGCAACCACGTTAAGCAATATCCCGGCATTTTTTGCTTCAGGCCTTAGATTGGCGATGAAAATTTTAATCTCTGCTTTAAGATCATTCAGACGAGGATCATTCTCAATTTTCCCTGAGAAAATTTCCATTGGGTAAACTTTATCTGACAAAGTTGTTGAAACTCTATCTTTCGAGATAGAAAGCTGGGGCGCTGAAACAATGGACTCTTTGCCAAAACTTTTTGGCAACGTCAGTGACTTAGGTAAAATAATTGAAGACGTTCCAAAGACAGTGCCTGCGACGAGAAAAATAATAATGATCGAAAAAACGTCGATTAAAGCCGTCAATTGCGGCTGGACAGGATCTTTTCTCCGGCGTATTTCAAAATCCATTGATTACTCTTTTCCTGCTCGCTCGCTAATGGCCCGAGCTTCATCATAGGAACCCAAAATCAAATCAGGAAAAGCATCTCTGACGCCGTCCATGATTGTAACTACTTTCTGATAAGCCACGTCAGCCCCAAAACTCAGAGACAGACTTTTCTCATTCGGATATTTCTTTTTAAGTTCGCTCACTAAATCTGCAGAAGCTTTAATAAGATCTGCGTCAACAGGCACACTATTATTAGCAGTGATTGTCTTTTCTAATTGTCCTGCATCCGTACCGGCCCAGCGCAAGATCAATCTCACCTGCTCGCCACTTTGAGTTGCGTAAAACTTTGGATTCAAAGGTGGTGGCGCCACGGGGTCAGTGATTGTTGTCACTCCTGAAGGTGGAATAGTTTGCTTAGTGAATTCCATAAAGGAAGTCGAAAGCAAAAGAAAGAAGATGACCGCCACCAACATATCTAAAATCGGCGCGATCTGAATATCTCTTATTTCTCGTCTATGATTTTTTTGGAAAAAATCATCCAACTTGTTTGCTTCTTTCTGATTGCTCAATCCAAGTCATCAGATTTAATCCACCTTTTTGAACTTTACCTACGATCAAATCAGTTTTTGAAATGCAGATCGTGTGAATGACCATCGCCGCGACACCAACAATAAGCCCAGCAGCAGTCGAATACATGGCTTCCGAAATTCCAGAACCAAGGAGTCTCGCTTTTTCACCGGCATCCGCATTAGCCATAGCAGCGAAAGTTCCGATCAATCCTAAGATTGTTCCGAACAAACCCAATAAAGTGGAGCAGCTGGCAATCAATGCTAAGAAAGGTAATCTCACTTCGCAGTCTCTGGAAACTTGCAGAATTGCTCCGGCAACTGATGACTTCATGGCTTCGCGACCATTTTCTACGGAAATCAATCCGGCTTTCATCACATTCAGCTCTGGATTGTTAGCGTTTTGATTGCAGAGCTGAAGAGCTTTTGTATATTCTCTTTTCAAAACAAAATCTCTGACCGAGTCCAGCGCGGACACAGAATCAAAAGAAGCTTTGAAATAAAGATAATTTACTCGTTCCAGTCCGACCACCACTAGCGTGATCCCCGCGAGCATAATCATCCAAGCTGCTACTCCGCCCAACTCCAAAAAATTTCTGAAGATGTGAAAAAATGCCATTACCTGCTCCTTGTTATAAGTACCAAACTAAACCTGACTCTACTATTCCGATGGCGTGATAATCCTTAGCTCCATTTTCAGGAATTTGGATGTAAGAGCCACCGGCTCCCAATCTCAAATTGAAAAATTGCGAAAGAAAAAATGTTTTTCCGATGGTCAAGCTGTAACGCATACCGGTTGTTGCGGGGAGTGCGGGACTTGCGGGACTTGTGGGTGTTGCGAGAGTTGCGGGAGTTGCACCATACTGAACTTGTTCAATGCCGCCTTTCAAATAGGTGTCACTTCGAATGATGGTGTAAGGACCCCATGCGTCCTTTCCATAGGCCGGAGCCCAGAGAAACTCTAAACCATATTGGTTTTGAGGCGTGGCGTAACTCAGAGAATAGGTTCCGTTAGTAACTGTGCTGATAGTTCCCACAATGGATCTAGGATTAGCGACAAAGAAAGGAACGTAGTTAGCATAGACTTCAAAATAATCGCTCACGGCGTAACCAACATTAAAGTTAGTGCCATAGAGAGTGGTGGGTCCATCCGAGAAATCGAAATTCTCAAAAAGATTAATGAGCAAGTGATGAGCTTTTTCCTTAGCTTTTCTCTGCACCACGACCATTTCTTTAAAAACTTGAGACACGGTTTCTGCGGAGTCTTGACTTGGTTTTAAAGTAGGATCAAGCTTGGACTGGCTCCACACGCTCGAAGAAGAAAATAGAACAATCGCAATTGATAATGCTGCTAAATCAAGGTGTTGCTTCATAATCCAAGAATATCACAAGGCCTAGTCAGAGAAATCAAAAAGTAAAAAACTAGACTTTAGTAATAGCGAGGAAATGATTAGGCAGAGCGCTGATTGAGCGAACTAAACAGAGCAAACCATTGTGCCATGCGCTTTGTAGAATTATCCCCGCTCTCTATGAATGCAAATCGAAAAGGGTTGGAAGCATCGCCGATGACGTTTCCGATAAATTGCACGTTTTCTTTTAGATCAGGACTACCAATCAAGATCTCACAAGGAGATCTCAAAAAAGCTTCAGGAACTTTATTTACCAGCAACATTCCACCTTCGGAAAGATCACTTGTAAAAGTACGGAATGTTTTATCTTCGCAAAATAAAACCACCCGCAAGCGCATTGAATAACGCTCAAATCTGCGCCGAGTGAGATACCCGCCTTTGGGTTTTTGCGCAGGACTTGCCATCACTGTATCCACTTGAGCTTCGGCCTGAGCGGCTGGAGCGGGCAAGTCAAGTATGACCGAAGCGACCGGAACAGGAACAACAATTGGCGCAGCTATGATTGAGGGCGGAGTGATTTTTTTCTTAGCTACCAAATTAGGAATTGGTGGCGGAGCGATTTTCTTTTTTTCTTGCTTATGAGACTGGGTTGAAAAGAGAACGGAAATCTTAGAAATCGGAAGCCACTCAGTCATGAGTTCATTCCAAGCAAGCCAGGGATCCAAATCGATTTTGTAGTTCACATTTTCATTTAGAATTTTCACGGCATCGTCAAAGCTTAAATCTTCAAAACGTTGATCCGTATTCTGATTGCACAGAAACCAATTTGGCCCTTGATTCATATTTTCTCCCATTTTTAAGCCCCACATACCTATCGGTAAGTCCCAGGAAATATTTAATCCTAAACTTTTGCCGAGCTCTGCCGATGAGATCAGTGGGCAGTTTTTTAAAAGAGGCACCCCACATGAAGTACAGACGTAAAACCGTTGCGACACCGTTCTTATTCGTTTCCTTAGCCGTTAGGGCGGGTTTTCAAAACTGCAGCCAGCCTTACAATATCCAAAAGGCCCCCATCGCTTCAAGCTCAGTCACAACCGCTGCCCCACCCGCAGTTTGCTCGCCACTTGGCGGATCTGCCACCGCTAGCATTAACAATGGCCTTATTGCTGAACTTTATTATTTGCCCGAGGGCAAGACGACAAACACCGTCAGCACATTTTTCACCAGTGCTGGAGTCAAAGAAAACGCGCAATTGTTTCTAAATAATATCAGTGTACCAAAAACTTATTTTTCTTCGGGTTTCCAATTGAATGATGGAAGTTTTTTGAAGGATGATGCTGGAAATCTATTGAACGAATATTTTGCCTTGGATTTAACAAGTTCATTGGTTCTTGGCGCTAGTGATCTCCCTGGAGATTATCAGGTCGCGTTTATTTCTGATGACGGAGTGATAATGCAAGCTGATCTCGGAGGTGGAATGCAAACTATTGTGAATAATGACGGACAACATTCGGCCACGATGGGTTGTGCTACTAAGTACTTCCAAATGTCTTCAGGCAGTTCGATACCTATTCACATTAGTTATTTTCAAGGGCCAAGAAATTATATTGCCTTCACTATGCTCTGGAGACCCGTCACTTCAAGTACTGCCGCCGAAAGTTATTGCGGAACCGGCGATGACGCAGGCAACTCTTTCTACACCGAACCAAATGCTTCAAGTCCCATCGGCGTTCCCACTGAGAGATTCAATCAACTGTTACGTGACGGCTTCAAAGTTCTCTTAAACACAAACTTTGTTCTGCCTCACACCGTCACCAATCCTTGCGTGAACTAATATTTTTCCCTTGCCCCACTCCACCGGGCGCTGTAGAAATATCTCTCTGCAATTATTAGGGCCCTTAGCTCAGCTGGGAGAGCGCTTGCATGGCATGCAAGAGGTCGTCGGTTCAATCCCGATAGGGTCCACCAATTCCGACCAATAGGCAACTTTTGGTCCATTAAACTGCCAGCCGGCAGTTGCAGTATGTAAAATTGGATTTTGAATGAGAGAAGAAAAGGCTTCAGGGAGAATCCCCGAAGCCTTTTTATTTTTGGATGATTGGATATGAGAAGTGTCGGAATTGGCTGTGACATAAAAACCTTCAAGCCGACCGTGATTCAAAAACAAGACATCATACATATTTCGAATAAGCCGTTTTAAAAGTGGGGGACTGGCCTTAG